>JBBRKD010000079.1:0-6895 GCA_038218255.1 Hyphomicrobiales bacterium
CCGCGCCTCAGACCCCGCACGTTTTATGATCTCGTCATCGAGGTTGCGATCGTTCGCCCCGGCCCCATCCAGGGTGACATGGTCCACCCCTATCTGCGTCGCCGTTCGGGTGCCGAGCCTGAAACCTATCCCGAGCCAGCCCCCGAGCACGGGCCGCCCGATGAATTGCGCCAGATCCTCGGCAAGACCAAAGGCGTGCCGCTGTTCCAGGAACAGGCGATGCGGATCGCGATGGTCGCAGCCCGCTTTTCGGATGCGGAGGTGAACGAACTTCGCAAGTCCATGGCAACCTTCCGCAAGCGCGGCACCATTGGGCTGCTCGAAGACAAGATGGTCTCTCAAATGGTCGCGCGCGGCTACGACCCGGTTTTCGCCGCCCGCTGTTTCAATCAGATCAAGGGGTTTGGCGAATACGGGTTTCCCGAAAGCCATGCCGCGAGCTTTGCGTTGCTCGTCTATGTCTCGTCCTGGCTTAAATGCCATTATCCAGACGTGTTTGCCTGTGCGCTGCTCAATTCCCAGCCGATGGGGTTTTATGCGCCAGCCCAGATCGTGCGGGATGCGCGCGAGCATGGCGTCGAAGTGCGCCCCGTTGATGTGTCGTCGTCTGACTGGGACTGCACGCTCGAAAAGCCGATGTCCCAAGCAGTTGCTTGTCCCCGTCCCGCATCCGGTCTGCCCCTGCGACTTGGCTTACGGCAGGTGGAGGGGTTGGGCCGAGAGGAAGCCCAGCTCGTCGTCGTGGCTCGCTCGGATCAAAGTCGACCCGGCGCACTGCCCAATCGGCCGCCGTTTCCCACACTCCCCGAGTTCATGCGCACAACCCGCATCAAGCGCACAACCCTCGATCATCTGGCAGCCGCCGACGCCTTCCGCTCGCTTGGCCTCGACCGCCGTCAGGCCCTATGGGACGCCCAGGCGCTCGACCGGCAGGACCCGTTACCGCTGTTTGCCTGGGGGGAGGCCGCCGAAATCGGCCCCGAGCCTGCCGTTGAACTCGCCGAAATGGGGCTGAGTGAGCATGTCGTGAACGATTATCAGACCCTCCGGTTGTCGCTCAAAGCCCATCCTATGAGCTTTCTCAGATCGCGCCTTGCCGCCCACCCCGGCCCCAAGGTGGTGCCCGCTTCGGCGCTCTCAAGTCTGCGCGATGGCGCGCGCGTCGGCGTTGCGGGTCTCGTGCTCGTGCGCCAGCGTCCAGGCTCGGCCAAGGGTGTCGTGTTCATGACGATCGAAGACGAGACCGGCGTCGCCAACACCGTCGTCTGGCCCAAGATCCTGGAGCGGTTTCGCCGGGTCGTGATGGGCGCGCGCTTGATCCTCATTTATGGCCGCGTGCAGCGTCATGAGGCAATCATCCATATTGTGGCCGAGCGGTTGGAAGATCGCAGCGACTGGCTGGGCCTGCTTTCAGATGGAGCTGACACGATGAAAATCCCCATTGCGCGGGCCGATGAGGTGGTCCATCCCGAGCCCGGTCACGGTCGCGGTCACGGAGACCGTGCTGCCGTGTCCACTCACCCCCGGTTCTCCGAGCGGCCCCGGCCCGTCCATCCGCGGGCTGAGCGCGTCGTGCCCAAATCGCGGGATTTCCATTGATCCCGTCCCGCTCCGCCCGAGACACACAGCTCATGACCCCACATCGCCCAGCCATCACCGTGTTAGGGGCCGGCATCACCGGCCTATGGCAGGCGCACACCCTCGCTCGCGCAGGATACCCCGTCCATCTCGTCGAGCGGTCGCCACAATCTGCGCCGTTCGCCGGCGCTGCCAGCCAATACGCGGGCGCAATGCTGGCACCCGATTGCGAAGCCGAAGCAGCACCCGTCCTCGTGCGTGACCTAGGTCGCCAAGCCATCGCCCACTGGCGCGATGTTTATCCAGGCCTCACCCAAAACGGCAGCCTCGTCGTTGCTCTTCCGCGCGAGCCAGCCGAACTCGCCCGCTACGCACGTGTGACGGAGCGCCACGAACGGGTATCCGGCCAAGCCCTCCAAGCGCTCGAACCCGATCTCTCAGCGCATGTCGATGCCGCGCTCTACTATCCCGGCGAAGCCCATATGTCGGCACAGGCCGCACTTGCGTTCCTGCTCGCGAGCGTCGAACGCCTCGGGGTTCGGGTCACGTTCGATGCTCCATACGCTAACGTTGCAACTCTGCCCGACGGCGACGGGGTCGTCGTCGATTGCCGAGGGCTAGCGGCCGCCGCCACGCTGTCGGGTTTGCGCGGCGTCAGGGGCGAGCGGATCATCGTGCGGGCGCGAGACATTGCCCTGTCGCGTCCGGTGCGGCTGCTTCATCCGCGCATTCCCCTCTATGTCGTACCGTGGGGTGCAGGCATCTACATGATTGGTGCGACCGTGATCGAAAGTAGCGACGACGGTCCGATGACCGTGCGGTCGGCGGTCGAGATCATGGGGGCCTCCTGTCTGCTGCATCCAGGTTTTGCCGAAGCCGAAATTCTAGGCTTTGGCGCGGGCGTCCGCCCTGCATTTGCAGACAATGTCCCGCGTGTTTTTGTTCACGACGGCGGGCGCACGCTCCGGGTTAACGGCGCCTATCGGCATGGATTTTTGCTCAGCCCGATGCTCGCAATAGCCGTCGTCTACTATCTGGCGGGTGCGCCCGATAGCCCCTTGCTGGTGAGGGCGTAATGCCAGTTTCAGACAGCGACCTTCGCAGTCGTGACAAGCGGTTCTGGCTGGGCCACCGGCATGGGAAGCTCAGGGGCCGTCGCAGGCTTGACCGCGCCTCTGGCCGCGATCCGTTCGCTGGCAATTTTTGTCGCCTGAATAAAATCGGGCTTGCCAGAACCCAACAACGGGATCTTCTCGACGACCAGGATCTCGGCTGGCAGCAACAGTTCGGTTGCCCCGCGTTCCTTGGCAAACTTAACAAGATCTGCCCGCTGGCACCTGGCATCCGTCGTCAGCAACACGAGGCGTTCGCCCTTTCGCGCATCCGGCTGGGCAACGACGACCGTCATTTGGTTGGGCCACAGGTCGGCGGCGATCGCCTCCAAAGCTGCGAGCGAAATCATTTCGCCGCCGATCTTGGCAAAACGCTTCAGCCGTCCCTTGATGGCGATATACCCTTGCGCGTCGATGGCGACGATGTCGCCAGTGTCGTGCCAGCCACTAGGCGGCGCTTCGAGCACGCCCGGCTTGTCGACCTTGAAATACCCAAGCATCACGTTGGGCCCGCGCAGCATCAGTCGACCGCCATCGGTGACACCGGCCACAGGCTCAAGCCTCGCTTCCATCAGCGGCGAAAGTCGGCCGACGGTGCCTGCACGGTTCGCCATCGGCGTGTTCACCGACACGACCGGGGCAGCCTCCGTCACACCGTAACCCTCGAGGATCCGAACGCCGAATTTTTCGGCATAAACCTGTCGCGTGCGTTCCTTCACAGCCTCAGCACCGGCGACCACCATGCGCACCTTGGCCAGATCGTAGGGGTGGGCTGCGCGCGCGTAGCCGTTCAAAAACGTGTCGGTGCCAAACAGGATCGTCGCGTTGGTTTGATAGGTCAGCTCGGGGATGATCCGATAGTGCAGCGGTGTCGGGTACAAATGGACCGGAATGCCCCCGATCACCGGCATAACGCACCCAGCCGTCAACCCGAACGAATGGAACACGGGCAGCGCGTTGAACACCTTGTCCTCACCGTTCACATCCATGCGCGCGAGCACCTGATAGACATTAGCCAGGATGTTGCGATGGGACAGCACGACGCCCTTGGGCGTGCCCTCCGAACCCGACGTGAACAAGATCGCGGCCGGGGCGTCCGGTGCGCACGCCACATACGGTTTGGAGCCGCGCAGCAAGCCGGCGATCTTGTCCTTGCCGGTGATCGTCGCCCGAACGTCGTCGAGATAAACCAGCGTGACGGCGGCTTTCAGCGCGGCCTCAAGCTCGCCAAGGCGGCCTTTTTCGATGAAGACCCGCGACGTCAAAATTGTCTTGATCTTGGCGGCCTTGCACGCGGCCAGCACGTTCGAGACGCCGCTGGTGAAGTTGATCATCGCGGGAACGCGGCCAATTCCCTGCAATGCAAAGAACACGACCGTCACGCCGACCGAGTTTGGCAACATCACGCCGACAGCTTCGCCTTGCGTCGTCATCGGGCTGAGCTTTGCGCCCAGAACTTGCGCGCCCGTGATCAAGCGCTTGTAGCCAAGCTTGGTGCCGAGCGGATCTTCCACGATCGGCGTGCCGGTGTCGTGAAGTTGGGCGGCCTTGGCCAGCGCATCAAACAGCGATGTGTCGTACGGCGACGTCATCACGGCTGCGTTGACCATGATGTCTTGCATGGCAGCGCCGGCCGCCATCCGGCGCGCCTTGCCGCGCAAGGCCGGGTCGATGTTCAGTTTAACTGGCGGGAGAATTGTCAGCGTCGTCTTGGGGAACCAAGCCTTCTTGATCTGCGAGGGGCGCAGATAGCTCCAGGTCTTGGCCCGTTGCGGCCCCTCGATCCGCACTGGGACGATCACCGCATCCGCCTTGTCAGCGATCAGCGCCGTGCCATCGTAAACCTTCATGAGGCTACCCGTGGTCGTCAGGCGTCCTTCGGGGAAAATGACGAGTTGCTCGCCGCCCTTCACGCCGTTGATCAGATCGCGCATCCCCATCGGCCGCGTCGGGTCGATCGAATGCCACGACACATAGCGCAGGAACGGCGCGATCCAGGAGCGTTGCGACATGGCGGTGTCGACGGCGTAGGTTGTGTGGGCGGGCCTGCTGGCGTGCAGAATAGGCGCGTCCAGCAGCGAGAGGTGATTGGGCGCAATGATTGCGCGCGTGCCCGCTGGCGGCAGGTTTTCCTCGCCCTTCACGTCGAGCCGCAACAGCGTGCGAAACACAAGCGCGCCGAAGTCTTTCAAGATATCGCGCGCCCAGACGCGCCAGACAGCGTAGGCGACGAAAAGATTTGCAACGCCAAGGATCGTCAAAAACACCGGGAGGCCGACGCCAGCCTTTTGCGCCGTAAACAGCATCAAGCTCGCGACCGTCATGAAGGCCGCCGACATCACGTTGCAGCCAGCAATCACCCGGGCGCGGCTGTCTTCTGGCGACCACGCCTGGACGGCGGCAAACGAGGGCACGATGAACAGGCCACCGCCGATGGCCAGGATCGCGAGATCAAGCAGTGCATGGACGCCGGATGCCGTTTGTATGAAATCGATGGCCATGATCGGCGGACTGGCGGGCGTCAAGCCCGAACTCGTCCAGGCCAGATCAAGCGCCGCAAGCCCCATCAGGATAGCCCCGATCGGCACCACGGCGAGGTTGGGCCGCGCTTTGCTGGCGAGCGCGGCAAGCGCCGAGCCGACCGCAATCGAGACCGTGAACACGAGAAGTGCCGCAGTATAAACGGACGGCGCACCGCCGATTTTCACGATCACGAGCGCTGGCAGCAGTGCGAGCGTGATCGCGCCCACCAGCCAGAACCACGCGGATATGATCGCGCCCTCCCAAATCTTGTGGTCCTGTTTCAAATCGCGCAGCAGCGCCATCGTCGACGAAAGGGGGTTCTTGTCGATGACGAGGTTGGGGGCTGCCGAACCCGTTGGGAGGAGTTGGCGGGCTGCGATCCAAGATCCGACCGCGAGCGCAAGGATGGCGGCAGCGATCGCTGGCACGAGTTCGGAATTGATCTTGGGCTGCACGTCTGCCGTCAAGATCCATCCCCCGGCAATGGTGCCCAGCAGAATGGCCAGGAAGGTCGCGCCTTCGACCAGCGCGTTGCCAGCGGACAGTTCTTCGGTTTTGAGGTGAACGGGTAGTATGCCGTATTTAATTGGGCCAAACAGGGCCGCCAGAATGCCCAGACCGGCGAGTGCTGCAAACAGAATGGGCAGGCTCTCAAGGTAGAAACCGAGCGCTGCGACGGCTGCAACGCCGATCTCGGTGAACTTGAGGTTGCGGGCGATGAACGCCTTGTCGAACTTGTCGGCGATTTCCCCGCCGAGCGCGGACAGGATGAAAAACGGTGCGATCAGCGCGACGCCCGCCAGCGTGACCAGCGCGCCGCCCTCTTCGGCGCCGACCTTATACAGGATCAAGAACGACAACGCCGTCTTGACGAAATTGTCGTTGAGGGCTGCGAAAAACTGGCACCAGAAGATCGGTGCGAAGCGTCGGGTCGCGAGCAGCTCTTTGAACATATGCAATCATCCAGGGCTTGCCGTGGCGGTCCCGTCAGGACCCGGCGGGTTCAACCAGCGTGGGGAGTTTAGCGGATTTTTGGCGGATCGTGCGATCGTAGGATTAAAGACTTTAAAGGGACGTGCTTATGGTCGTGCGTGACGTGAAGCCATCGGTGTGTCGTCGTCGACATGGAGGTGCAAGTTTCGGCTGTGATTGACGTCGGCATCCGCAACCACGAGTCGCTTCATGAACTCAGTTCATGGCGAAGTGTGTATCTCATGAACTCAGTTCAAGGGTGCGTGCCGAATTTATTGTGGGCTTGAAAAGTGCCGCTGCAACTTGATGTACCGCCCCGCATAGGCGGCCGACCAGCCTTCGCACTTTGGGCCTGCGTCCCGCACGCCATGGACGCCGACGGTCGCAAACCTATATACATGGCAGCCCACATAGCCCTTGCCGAGCCAGCAAACGCGCATGCCAAACCCTGCCAGCACTCTGATGATCAATGGTGAACCGACGACGGTCGTCGCCCGTCAACTCGATGCCATGCTTGTAGAACTTGGCTTTGCAGCCGCAACGGTAGCGACAGCCGTCAACGGGGAATTCGTTCCTGCGGCAAAGCGGGCCTCCACTGCACTCTCAGCGGGTGATCGCATCGAAATCGTCTCCGCCCGCCAAGGCGGATAGGCGGCTGGGTTTTAGAGTGCAGCAAATAGTGCATAGGGCGCTGGACAGCGCGACTAATG
>JBBRKD010000080.1:0-6759 GCA_038218255.1 Hyphomicrobiales bacterium
TGGCCTAAAACCAAACATCGGTTCGGACCACTTCGAGGGGGGAAGACCAATCGGTGCTACTCTCATGGGCTTCGGCGGCGTTCTGGCTAAAGGATGCACCATCGGCCAGGGCTTGTCCGCGTCGAGCACACTCGCCGCCACCGCGCCCGTCGCCATCGTCTGTATGGTGCTAGGTGCGCGACTAGGCCTTGCCTACCTGATCGAAGGTCGCAACCTATTTGGACTGTTGGGCGGCGGAGCCCGATAGCAGACAATACGCCGAGCGAGCCTTGTCACGGATTGCGCGCAGTCACGATCCAGACGGCTGCATCGAGCAGGATCGTCTGGCCAATTTGAAACGCAGCCAAGGTTTCCCGGATCGATGCCGCTGCGGCCGCTCTGAGTTCCGCCGTTTGGCCGTCCAGCGCGCGGCTCGCCGGTCCGATCGAAAGTGCCGTTTCGACGGCCATGTCGAGACCCTGACGGGCAGCAAGGTCAAGTTTCAGATCGCAAGGCTCCATGTCGATATCGGCAAACCCCGCACGCGCCAGGATATCTCGAACTCTTGCTTGCGAGGCAAACGCAAACGGACCGGGTGCGTCGGGGTTCGTTTCGGGTAAGCGCGGTACGTGCTTGTAGGCTGCCTGCAATGGCGCTGTCAGCCAAGGGTTCAACGCTGCCTCGCGCCAGCACACGAACACCAATCGGCCGCCCGGACGCAACGCCGTGCGCATATTGGCGAACGAAGCCGCTGGATCGGCAAAGAACATAACGCCGAAGCGCGAAAACAAGAGATCGGTGTTGCCGGGCTCGAACGGATACGCCGTTGCGTCTGCCTCGATGAAAGAGAGCGACAGGCCATCAGTGGCTCGCGCGCGAGCACGTGCCAGCATGGGCGCGGAAATATCGACGCCGAGCACGCGTCCGGCCGGGCTGGTTTGTTTGGCCAGGACGATGCTTGTTGCCCCGCAGCCGCACCCAATATCGATGATATTCTCGCCCGTTGCCGCCGCAGCCCGATCAAGGACGATCTCCGAGATGGGCGCCAGCACGGCATCCTGTATTTCCTGACGGCGCGTCCAGCGCAATCCCGCCTCGCCATTCCAGTAGGCCTGTTGTTCGATGTTGTCGCGAGGCATGGAGTTGGCTGCATCGATTGTCGATTTCATAGGCGGAGGGCTCCAATCGATAGTGCGTTGCGGTTGCCGGTCTGGCGAGCTGAATTGATCGGTGGTTCCAGTCAAGTATCAAAGGCTTCTTCAACTTCATTGTCGAGGACAGATCAGGGCGCCAACGAGCCTTTATCCAGCGCAAAAACATTCCGACATTTGAATGTATTGGTTTGAATTCAGTCGTCGCAAAGGAACGGGTTCGATGTGGCTGCAACATTGCAGGACGTCTCAATGCGGATCGCATCGTCGGCCCGAGAGGAGGACCGTGGAACGCTTCGACGATCAAAGGCAGCCGCAAGCGGCTGAACGGCGTACTCAATCATCAGCTGTACGCAGGAAAACTGGTGTTTTATCGGCAACGATTTATCAAAGATCCGGTCACTGGCAAGCGGCAGGCTCGACCAAACCCGCCATTCGAGTGGCGTTAACATGAGATGCCGGCGCTCGTCATCATCCCAACCGAACTGTTCGATGCTGCGCAACGCAGGCGCACGAAATACAGCTCACACAAACTCGACCAGAGACGGCGCCCGAAGCATATCCTTTCTCGTCTCGTCAAGTGCGGAACGTGCGGAGCATCGATGATCGTCGTGCGTGATGATCGTGCATGAATCGGAAGTCGTGCCAGAACAACCGCAGCATCCGGCTTGCCGAAATTGAGGCGCGCATTCTGAAGGTCCTTCAGGATCACGTGCTATCGCCGGACGTTGCAGCGCAGGCTATCGAAGCCTATCGGCTGGAGCACGAGCGTCTCGCCAAATCTCAATCGAAAACCAAGCGTGAGGCGGAGCGCGATTTCGTCGGTGTCGTGAGCAAAATCGCGACAGTCATCACCGCCATCGAGAATGGGGGTGATCCAAGGACGTTGGCGCTGCGCATCAACGAGCCTGAGGCGGATCGACGGCAGATCGAAGAGAGGATCGCTTCAGGCGGCGCACCGGCGGCGCTCGCATTTCATCCCCGGATTGCAGATCGCTACCGGCAAAAGGTTGCCGATATTCGTGCCGCTCTTTCGAAGGGTGATGAGGCCGCACGGGAGGCCGTTCAACTGGTCCGTGAGTTAATCGAGCGCATTGTGGTCACGCCCACCGATGACGGAGAGCCCCTCAAACTGGACCTTGTTGGAAACATTTCTGCCGTTTTGGCGGAACATTCCGGGAAACCCGGCGCGATAGTGAATGATGGATGCCCCCGCGACCACCTTCCGCTCAACCAGCGTTAGGCGCACGCCATTTCCGCTGTTTTCTCAAGTAGTGGATCGTGAAATCACAATGTGATTACAGTCACATACTGGTTCGCATTTTTATTCTGGTTGGCCAGCCATTTCCAAACGATCACACGATGTTGCCAACGGGGGATTGCTTGGGTTCGATGCGTTTTCCGTTGCGGCGGTTTTTCGGTATCATTTCGGCTGGCGGTGTGGATTGCGCCGATACGGCGCTCCGACGCTGCCTGTTGGCGCTTCCAGGCGCGCAGCCATCGGGGGATCGCTCGCAAGATCAGGCGCTGCGAGGCATTGGGTGCGGCCTACCGGGCATGCTCGAGCTGGTTGACGGCCGACATAACGCATCGACTCGTTCGCCGGTGCGCCACGACCTCGAACACCTGATCCGTCGTTATGACCATGGCAGAAGCTATCCCACGCACAATGTCCCTCGCCGACACTCGTGCGTAAGCGAGACCGCTCACGACGTGGTCGCCACAGACATTCGGTGGCTCGAGACAGCCTAGCAAAAAGACCGACGGCGCAGCAGCCGGTTTTCGTGGGCGGCAGAACACGGGAGCATTTGTGATCAACAACGCACGGGGAGCTTTTGTGCGCGGCGCGTTCACGTCACGTTGGCGCGTGCTACAGCGAGGACAGCGCGCGGACCATCTCCTGATAGAAGGTAATCAGCGCAATCGGTCCAGCGACGACTGCTGAGAAGACCGCGACTTTCAGCAAAACTGGCCCCATCGACGCGGCAGCGCGGCGAATGTCGGGCGCGCCGCATTCAGGGCAGTTGTAGCTGGTGACCGGGACGGGCTTATGAGCACACGCGCGGCAAACGCTGGCTGCGGACGGACGTGATGGCTCGTGTGAGTCTTTCATGCGGAAGGAGCTTTCATTGAGATGAGTCGTTTGATCGACGAGGAGGTCCTACAAACCATTTAGCCCGACGGCAATCCACAAGGAGGGACGTCGTCAGGTGCCATCTGTGCTGTTTTGTTTGCGATCCATTGGATGGCAACGGATGACTTGCGGCACTGGACGTGTCGTTAGGCTCGATCTTGCGTGGCAACGTCGCGGCGGGTGGTCGCGGCCCTGAGATGGGCAGAACCGGACGGTCGGCACGACAAAGTTATCCCCGCGCGTTCATCTCGTGCCTAGTTTAGCTGCATCCGACCGCTGAACCTCACGTAATCTATCCATGTCACTTGATGCCGACGCTCGCAGATCATGATGAGTTTTCTCATGTTACAGTCCGAGCCTGCCGTTTTCGTTTCGAGTGCCGATCTAGGCGCAGGACCTGTGACCGAGCCCGGCCCGCAGCTCTACGAGCCCGACCTCCGGTCCGAGATGAGGCCAGTCCCAAATCTGGTCCCGAGGCCTGAACTAAGGATCGTTGTGGAACACGCGGTTGAAACCGTCTTCGGCGTCGAGACCTGCGATCTACAAATGTCGCGGCGCGGGACGGCGCGCGTGGCACTTGCGCGGCAGACGGCGATGTATCTCGCCCATGTGGCTCTCGAATTGACGTTGACACAGGTTGGGATGCTGTTTCAACGCGATCGCACAACCGTGGCACACGCCTGCGCAGTGATCGAAGACCGCCGGGACGACCCCCACTTCGACCGGGCGCTGGAACTGCTGGAGCGCGTGGTGAATGCGCTGCGACCCCGCTCCGCATTCCGGCGCTGACGTCGCCCCCCCCCCCCCCTCCTTCCCACCCCCTCCCCCGTCCGCCTGGGCACGTCCGCCTGGGCACGTCCGCCTGAGCCAGCCCCTCTAAGCCCGCCCTCCTGAGAAAGTGACCGTCGATGACGAACTCTCCCTGTTTGCCTGGGACAGATGAACCGCGCGTTCCAGCGTTGCTGTCACTTCTGACCAAACTCGCCAAGGCAAAGCGGCTCGCGGTCTTTCGATTGGGAGAGGGTGGCCGACGCGAGGTTGCCGTCCTGGACGGGGCTGCCGTGAGTGGACGGTCCACCCTTGCGGCCGTGCCTTATGTGGTATTTGCAGACGCCCGCGACCGCGGATGGCTTGCTGACGTCGACGGGGCAGGCGAGCGGTGGACATTGAGTGCGCAAGGCCGGATGGCGCTGCGCCGGGCGCGTTCGGCCGGTGATGGGATCATGACGAGCGCCGGTGCGCCCGGTTCAGACGCAGCCTCCGGTCAGCCGCAGGTGGACGCGGGAGAAAGCCCGCTCGGCTGGCTTCGGCGGCGCAAGGACAAGAACGGCCAGCCACTCATTTCGGCCCCTCAATATGATGCCGGTGAGCGGCTTCGGGCTGATCTGTGGTTTGCGCAAATGACGCCGCGAACCACGGTAAATTGGTCCGCGAACGGGGGCTCATCGCGGTCGGGTGGCGGGCTTGGGATCGACGTTTTAGACGGGATGGCCGATGCACAAGGGCGGGTGCGGCGCGCGCTCGCAGCCGTCGGATCGATGCAGGCTGGCGTGTTGATCGACGTGTGCGGGCATCTCAAGGGCCTGGAACACATCGAGCGGGACTTAGGGTTGCCGCCGCGTTCGGGCAAGGTCGTGCTGCAAATGGCACTGTCGGATCTCGCCCGGCACTATGGGCTGACGGGGGTGGATGCGGCGGCCAAGCGCGTTGCGGCGAAGCTCAGGCACTGGGGCGTTCAGGATTTCCGACCGCTGATTGCGGGGGAGAGTGGCGAGGCATAGGTGGCTCGACCGCCGTCCGACACCCGCCCATGCGTCGTGACACCTTGCAGCGCCGAATTGCAGCGGCTGGCCGGCCTACGCTGCGGACTTACTCTGGCAAGTCCATAACATCGTGTGTGGTTTGCGCCCGACGCCGCCGTTTTTTTGGCTGAGCCTCAGGCTCGTGTCGCTCATAGCGCACGCCGGGAAACAAGATCAGCTCTGCCGAGCCTCGACCCGTTTCGCCTGTGTTGGGTGTACCAACACGCGCCGTCTTGGAAAAGTTGAGAATCGTCGCCATCACGTCAGCCCCTGCGAGGTGCAGCGCGTAGCTGCCGGTCTCAGTCGTCGTTTGAATGCCCTGGGAGTCATTCGACCCCACGCCATCAAGCCTTCCAAGCGCCGGGTTAAAAAAGGATTAACAACCCTCCGCTCTCGCCCTAACCCGGCAGATCCTCAATCGGGTGTGGCCAAAAGCCAACCCTCCAGGAAGTGCGCGCCCTGGTCGCTCTCGATTTCAACGACCCAGAGGTCGCTGTCAAACCGCGCTTCCCGCTCGATGATCTCGTCGACGGCGACTTCCGCGCTTCCCGCTGGCACAAACACGCTGAAGCGACGTTCGTTGTCGCCGACCTGAAATCCTGCTGGTGCTGGTCCATAAAGGTCTGCCGACTTGTTCCTCCGCAGCACTTTGATGAAGATCGCACCGGCCTCGTCATCGCCACGCCGCACTACGACGCCCGGACAACCGCCGACGGCCGCCCGCCTGAGATAGGCTTTCACCCAAATGTCGCTCTTCAGGCGCATGCCGCCTCCACGACGGGCTTTCGACGACTACGGCGGGGGACCCATCGGGGTCACTGGTTCATCTGCACGTGCCCGAGGGCTGCGAGTTTCGCAAGCGCCATGATCAGCCCGCCCGATACGCGGCCCGATTCCGGCATTCCGTGTGCGCGCTCAAACTTCAAGATCGCCTGCACCGTGGCGTCCCCGACGAACCCGTCGACCTTCAAGGGTCCATAGTTTAGCGCCAACAACGACTGCTGCGCCGTGCGGATCACCTGATCTGCCTGAGGTCCGATCTTTGCGCTGACCGGCCCGGCCGCGTCCGCCGTCGCCTGGCCGAGAATGATCCGTTGCAGCAAGGCTTCGCTTGGCTCACCCGTCAGGCCAAGCCCGTGGTCGGCCTCATAGGCCATAATGGCTGCCCGCGTGACGAGGCTGACCGCACCGTCGTTGGCCCCCATCACATAGCCCCGCGCGGACAGTTCTCGCTGCACCGCGCGCGCCGTCTCAAGAGCGGCTGTCCCCGGCATCGGAACCGTGACCACAGGCTGCGTCGAAAGCGCCCGCACCGGCGGCTTGATGGCTGCTTCCGGCGACGCGCCGATCACAACCTGGCCGCTGCGTCCACCCTGCATCAGGAACAGGTTGGCGAGCACCAGTCCGCAGAGGCCTGCGTATGCGGTCAAACCCAGTTGTAGCCGCCGTGGCGTCATGACCTCTGGCCCTGTCCAAATTCAAGCCACCTAACTATCTGTGCTTGGCGTAAACAGCGTGTAAACGGTAGCCCCCGCTGATCCCCGGACCACCTCCACATGACCACCAAACCAACCCTGCCCGCCATCGACGCCATCCGCGAGGACTTTGCGATGCTCGACGACTGGGAAGATCGCTATCGCTATGTGATCGAGCTTGGCCGCAAGATTGCTCCGCTCGACCTGGCCTTGAAAAC
>JBBRKD010000081.1:0-6745 GCA_038218255.1 Hyphomicrobiales bacterium
TCGTCGAGCAGTTCGCGGACGGAATAATGGGCGTGAAGCGGGTCCTGCTCGGAGGGTTTCTTGGTCAGCTTGGCGAGGATTTCACGGCACCTCAAGGCCTGCGACCGCAGCAACTGCAGGTCTTCTTTGTAGGGGCTGTCAGGCGGGAACTCCTTTTCCAACTCCTTGGCGACGAGCACGATCGTCGAGAGCGGCGTCCCCAACTCGTGGGCGGCGGCGGCGGCCAATCCGTCCAGCGCGTGGAGCTTCTGCTCACGCGCCAGCACCAGATCGGTGGCGGCAAGGGCTGCCGACATCTGGCGGCTTTCCTTGGCAAGGCGGGAGGCGTACAGCGCGATGAACAGCATGCACGCGGCCAGCGCTGCCAGAAAACCGATCTGGTAGAGCTGTGGCAGGTCGAGCCTGAGGGTTGGATACCACGGCACGGCGAGATGCGTCATCGAGATCAAAACGACCGAAAGGCATGTGAGTACGCCGAGCAGCGTCGTATTGCGGGGCGGCAGGGAGCCTGCCGACACGGTCACCGGGGCCAGTAACAGCATGGTGAAGGGGTTTTCAATACCGCCGGTGAGATAGAGCAGCGCAGTCAGCTGGACGAGATCGTAGGCGAGCATCAAGGTCGCGTGCCCGATGCTGAGGCGGTGGCGGGCGGAAAATCGAACGACAAGGTAGACGTTCAGCCACGCCGAAAGCGCGATGAACGAGAGGCAGGACCCAAGCGGTAAGGGAAATTGAAGGCCATATGCGACGACACTCACGGCGATGATCTGACCGAGGATGGCCAGCCAACGCAGCCGGACGATGGTTGCGAGCCGCAAGCGGCTGTCGCCCGTCCATTCGAAGTATCTCATCAAGGCCGACAGCGTCGTCACGTCTGTATATCTCCATGTCTTGCACCGGTAGTATAAGCGCAGTTCGAAACACGAGGCCACGAAACATGAACGTCAAGCTGACCCTTGTTGCGCTTGTGGCCCTGATCGCAGGCGGCGCGATCGCCGCCGCCGTCACCGGATGGCCGCAAGGCGGCGGTGCTGTGCAGCGCTCGGGCGTGTTGCCCGCGACCGGCAAGGCGCTCGTTGGCGGTCCGTTTTCGCTCATCGACCACACGGGTCGGCGCGTCACGGATGTGGATTTCCGCGGCCGCTATATGCTCGTCCTGTTCGGGTTCACGACGTGCCCCGACATCTGCCCATCATCGCTCACGGTTGTCTCGGCGGCGCTCGACAAGCTCGGTCGCGAGGGCGACGCGATCACGCCGGTGCTGATTACCATCGATCCCGCCCGCGATACGCCTGAAAAGCTCGCAGCGTACGTGAAGAGCTTCCACCCGCGCCTTGTGGGGCTCACAGGCTCCGCCGCCGAGATCTCCGCCGCCGTGAAGGCCTATCGCGTCTACGCCAAGAAGGTTCCCAACGAGGCGAACCCAGCCGACTACACCATGGACCATAGCGCGATCCTTTATCTCATGGGGCCAAACGGCGGGCTCGTTGCCTTTTCGCCCGAGACGCAGAAGGTCGATGTCGTTGTCGAGCAGTTGCGCAAAGGGCTCGCCTTCAAGGGCTGAGGCCGCGTCGCTTGGCTGACGTATGTGCGCCACAGTGCGGCCGTGGTCGTCACGGCGAATGCAGTTCGCGCTCGCGCAAGCGCGTGCGAAGCTGTTAGCCGTCGATCCAGCAGTGTGTTGGCAGCGCGCTGCCGACATGCTGACAGGACAAACTTTCAGATGCTGCCCGGCGTGTTTGCGCCACGTCTCAAACGGGCAGCCCTCAGTCAGCTCATGTGTTCCTGGCATCTGTCACTGTCATCCGTCCCTCAAGTTCGTCCTGGGGTTTGTCCTGGGGCTCGTCCTGGGATGGCCCTTTTTCGAACGGTATTTGGCCTTTAGTGGTCGGCAGCGTACCGCGTACCCCAATGGCATTGTCGAGGTTGCAACACGATGCGGCACCTGCCGAAATCCCGACCCGTCTCTAAAGCCAACACATCGGTTGCGGGGATCGATGCCCCGGTTGAAGTCAGACGCCATCCCAGCGCACGGCGCATGACGCTCAGGGTGAGCCGCACCAAGCGCGCTGTTATCGTCACCGTGCCGATGCAGTGCGATCTCGATGATGCCAGCGTGTTCTTGAACCGGCATCTCGACTGGGTGCGCGAACGGCTCGGCACGCTGCCAGCACCGGTTCCTTTCGATGACGGTATGGTTTTGCCACTGCGCGGGCATCTGCATACGATCGCCTATACCGGCGAACCCGCTGTTCGGACGCTTGTTGAAACGGGTCAAGGCCCGATCGGAACGCTCCGCGTACACGGTCGGCGGACGCACGCTGGACGGCATCTTCGCGCGTGGCTGTTTGATCAGGCGCGCGCCGATCTCGACGACCGCGTGTCCCATCATGCCACTAGGCTCAAACTTAAGGCCAAGCGGATCGTCGTTCGCGACCAGTCGAGCCGTTGGGGCTCGTGCTCCACGACGGGCGTGCTGTCGTTTTCGTGGCGGCTCGTGCTCGCCCCGCCGCTCGTTCTCGATTATGTGGCCGCCCACGAGGTTGCCCACCTCGCGCAGATGAACCACGGGCCGAAGTTCTGGGCGCTGGTTCGCGAGACCATGCCACGGATGGAAGAAGCCAAGGTGTGGCTGCTCCACTACGGCACCGAGCTGCATCGCTACGGCGCAGACGCCGCCTGAGTCAGGGACTGTGTGAGAGGTCGACCGGGCAAACCTTGCCGCGTGCGGTTGCGGTGGGCGACCTCCATCACGTCGTGCCAGATCTGGGCGGGCAACGCGCCACCTCGCACGTGGTTCATCGGTTGCGCTGCATCGTTGCCGACCCAGACGCCCGCCGTCAGTTCCGCCGTGTAGCCGACGAACCACGCGTCGCGAAAGGCCTGCGAGGTTCCGGTTTTTCCAGCCGCGATCATTCCGGCCAGAGCCGCCCGTCGCCCCGTGCCCGTCGCGACCACTTCGCCCAGCATATCGTTCATGGCCGCGACCGCGTCGGGTGCGACCAGCGCGACTGACTTCGCCACCTCGCGCTGGTAGAGCACGGCGCCCGAAGCTAAGCGGACCTTCTCGATCACATGGGGAGCAACGCTCAGTCCGCCATTGGCCAGCACCGCATAGGCCGACGTTATTTCAAATAGGGACACCTCCGACGCGCCGAGCGCCAAGGCCGGCGCATCGCGCAGTGGCGACACGATCCCAAGCCGCTTGGCGACCTCGATCACACGGCCCTTGGGTGCGTCTTGATAGAGCCTGACGGCAACCGTATTCACCGATCCCGCCAGCGCTTGCCGCAGCGTGATCGCGCCTTGGTACTTCCCGTTGTCGTTCTTGGGTGACCAGCCCTGGATGTTCAGTGGCAGATCGTAGCTCACGGTCTCGGGCGTGAGCCCGCTTTCGATCGCAGCCAGATAGACGAAGGGCTTGAATGCTGACCCCGGCTGTCGGCGCGCCTTCACGGCCCGGTTGAACTGGCTCTCCACATGCGAGCGCCCGCCGATGAGTGCCCGGATGGCCCCGCTGCGCTCCATGACGACAACGGCGGCTTCGCTGGTCTGGCTGATCGAAGCCTGTCCACCTAATCCTGGACCTCCCGCTGCTTGGCCGCCCGATCCTGGCCCCGCCAGATGGCGCGTCACGGCCTTGTGCGCTGCCTTCTGGATCGCTGCGTCAATCGTCGTCTCGACAATGATTTCGACAAATCCCTGGCCTTTGATCGGTGGCAGGCGGTCGAGCGCGTAGTCGATTGCATAGCCAAGCCCGTCGTCGCTGCGGACCTGGGGTGGCGCAAAGACTGGCGTGCGGTTGCCGGAACTCAAGGCCAAGGCGCCGACTGGCCCTCCGCGAGCGACCATGGCCGCCAGCACAAGCTGGCCGCGCAGGCGGGCTGCTTGTGGGTTGACGGCGGGTGAATACTTCACGGGGGCCTTCAGGAGCCCGGCCAAGATCGCGGCTTCGGCGACATCCAGATCGCGGGCCGATTTGGCGAAATAGAGCTGCGCTGCCGCCTCGATCCCGAACGCGCCACCGCCGAAGTACACGCGGTTCAGATACAGCTCTAAAATATCGCGTTTGCCGAGACGCAGCTCCAGCCACAACGCGAACGTCACCTCTTCGAGCTTGCGGGCGAGCGTGCGGTCGCCGTTGAGAAACAGGTTCTTGGCGAGCTGCTGAGTTAACGTCGAGCCGCCCTGCGCAAAGCGGCCCGCACGCAAGTTGTAGGCTGCGGCGCGGGCGAGCCCCAGCGTATCGATCCCCCAGTGGCTAAAAAACCGCCGGTCCTCGATGGCGATCACCGCGCCTGGAACATGGGGCGGGAGGAGATCAAGCGGCATGTAGCTCTGAGCCATGCCGCGTGCTGCGAGTTCGGTTCCATCGCGCGCCAGCAGCGTGATCACGGGGGCGGTCTGGCGGTGGGCGAGGCTCAGGGGATCTGGGAACCGGAGGGAGTAGGTGAAGAACAGGCCCGCGAGCGCTGCGAGCCCGAGGATTGTGACACAGCTCATCCCTGCGATCAGATAACGCCAGCGCTTCGATTTACGGCGCGCCGGTTTGGCGGGCGCTGC
Source organism: Hyphomicrobiales bacterium (assembly GCA_038218255.1). Lineage (GTDB taxonomy): Bacteria > Pseudomonadota > Alphaproteobacteria > Rhizobiales > Hyphomicrobiaceae > JANXVY01. The sequence continues at coordinate 4,564 of JBBRKD010000081.1, forward strand.
CTGTGCGGCGGGCGGTGCCTGAGTGGCCGGCACAGCCTTGCGTTTTGTAAAGAGCCCCACGCCGCTGCCCCCGCTCCTGCTGCAGGGCCAACGTACAGTGGCTGGCGCTAATCTTCAGTTAACCGTGTCGTTCGCTGGGGTTGGATCGCTGACCTTAACGATCAGGATTTCTGCTGCCAGGATGCCAAAACCTGCCGCGATCAACGGCCGGATGGGTTCGATGTGAGCCGTGAATGCGATGCGGACTTTGTTGCCGATGGTCGAAAACGCGTACTCGCTCGACCAATACCCCTTGCGGTTCCACCCCGAGAGAATGGGCGCGATGTGGAAATCCTCATGCGGGACGGTGTCGAGGCAGCAGCGGATGTGGCCGATGTGATGCCGCTCTACGTCGAACTCGATCCGCTTTTTCTGACCCGAAATCATACAGTCGCGTCCTCCGCGTCGTTGCGCGACGAGACTGCTGCAAGCGCCATGACAGTTTGGCCGTCGCGCGAGGCGCTTTAGCCCCGCGTTAAGCCCGTGGTAAACTTTCCCCGGCTGCAGCTATCAGCGTTTCGTCGGCCCCTGTGCGGCGCGCCAAGCTCGTCTCGTTCAGGACGCTCAAGAGGGGTGTGAGCCCTTCGGTGTCGACCAGTCTGAAAATCTCGACATCGCTCTGGGCGTCCTTGGTCCAGCCAGCGATATCCAGCGTCCGCTGGGCCTTCGACAACAAACCATGGTTGCGGATTCGTTTCGTCCCGTCGGGTCCCGTCCCGGCTTCTGCGGCGTCGGCCTTGCCCCTCATCTTATCCATCATGGTGGGGCTTGCATGAACCCGGCCGGTGACCCCGTCGTTCTGGTCACGGTACATGTTGAGGTCGGTGTAGCTGACGCGCCGCTCTTCCTCGCCGAACTTGCGCAGCTCGTCTTCTTTCAAGGCGATCACGAGCTTCAGATCGTCGAACACGCCGGCCAGCTGGTTCATGGCCAGCGCGCGCAGTTCCTCTTTCTTGCCCTCCGGGCTGTCTTCCTTGGCGACCGAATAGAGGTTGGGAATGACGAAATAACTCGATCCGTTGTGGTGCAGGAAATGCCGCCGCACCCATTCGATGTCGACGTCCTTGTCCTTGGCGCGCGCGATCGCTGTTTGGAAGGCGGCCTCCAACTGGCGGATGACTTTTGGGTCGGCCAAATGGAGGCGGCTTTGCGCTTCGGCAAGCGCGTCTTTGCGGACGGGAGCGGCCGTCGGCGGATCGAGGAGGGCCAGCACGAACAGCCCCAGATCGATGCCGATGGTGGCCAGCAGCGCGATCATATCGCGGCCGGTGATCGGGTCGCCTGCGGCCGTTGCCAGTGGCTTCACGTTGCCCGCGCTCACGACGTAAACCGCCAATCCGCCAAGGTACGACCCCATGTTGGTCCATAGGTTCTTGACCGCATTCGCGACGCCCGCTGGACCCTCATTAAAGGTCGCCTGGCGCAGATTGAGCTTGGCTGGCTCGGCCGCCTGATCGGACGCCTGACGCAACCGCTGGGCAAGTGTCGGGTCGTAGCAGGAGAACCCCGGCTGGCCCGGTGCCACGCTCACGCTTTCGGCGAGCGCACGCATTTCAGACGATGTTGATTTGCCAAGCTCGTTGCTGCGCGAGGCGATGTTGCGGGCCGCACCTCTGATCTGCTGGGATTTTTCCTCAAACTGCTTCTGGCGGTTTTCGGCCGAGCCCGCTTCGAGCCCGGTTGCGGCCTTGCGGAGATTTTCGAGTTCGCCGTTCACGGGAGCAAGCCAGGAATTCGTCACCGTATCGCGTAGCGCTGCCACCGCATCGCGCGTGCTGCGGCGCGCATTGTATAAGGGACCGCGCCCCGCGCCGGAGGCAATGCCGCAGCTGCCGCCGCTGGTTTCTTCGCGCGCCATCTGGCTTTCCGACCAGGCGGCAAAACTATCAACTTGGGATTTCACCGCGTCGAGCCGGGCAGCGATTGCCCCGCCCGCTTCGCGGCCATCTTCCTGCAGTGCCGATAGACCCGCTTTCGTGGCCTCTTCGCCTGCGATGAGGCTCCACCAGAAGCCGTAGCCAAAGCCCACCGACCACAGCACGAGGAAAATATAGAGCGGCCACGTCACGAGGCGTTCGATCAGGCGGCGTTGCGCGCCAAGGGATTCGCGCAGGGCGAGCCACATCAGGAACGTCAGCGCGAT
>JBBRKD010000082.1:0-6741 GCA_038218255.1 Hyphomicrobiales bacterium
CTCCATGATCTGCATATGATAGAAATCGTGCTGGATGAACAGGTTGTCCGATCCCACTTCGGCGATGATGTCGGCGGCCTGCTGCGTACCGGTGAGAAAAAATCCTGGAATATCCCGCGTATTGATCGGCTCGATCAGCAGTCTGATTCCAGCGTCTTTCAAGGCACTGGCGGCAAAGCGCAGGTTCTCGACGAACGTCGCATGCATCCGGGCGCGGTCTGCATCTGGCGGCGCGATCCCCGCAAGGCAGTTCACCTGCCGACAGTCGAGCGCGTGGCAATAGGCAATGGTCGTTGCGATGTTCGCGCGAAACTCCGCAACCCGCTCCGGCAGAATTGCAATGCCACGCTCGCCCTTCGCCCAATCGCCGTGCGGCACGTTCAGCAGCACCTGCGACAAGTCGTGATGCCGCAAGGGCGCGGCCAACACGTCGGCTGGATGATCAAACAGGCACACATATTCCACCGCATCAAAGCCCGCAGCCTTGGCCGCAGCAAAGCGATCCAGAAACGGCAGATCGGCGAACAGAAACGTGAGATTGGCTGAAAACGTCGGCATGTGGGCTCCGGTCGGATCGAGGTCGAGCGCGTCGTGGCTATCGCCACCATTGCCGCGCGGGGACGATGCTCTTATGTCAGCCAGACGACCAAGACAACGGAACCGCCACCGATGACATCTGAAACGACATGGCACGGCACCACGATCCTGAGCGTACGCAAGGGCGGACGCGTGATCATCGCAGGCGACGGGCAAGTGAGCCTGGGCGCGACCGTCATTAAATCGAACGCCCGCAAGGTCCGTGCGCTCGGGCGCGGCGACGTGATCGGCGGCTTTGCAGGCGCAACGGCCGATGCCTTCACGCTCTTTGAGCGTTTGGAAGCCAAGCTCGAATCCCATCCCGGCCAGTTGACACGCGCGGCCGTCGAACTCGCCAAGGACTGGCGGACGGATCGTTTCCTGCGCCGCCTCGAAGCGATGATGATCGTCGCCGACGCCCACACCACGCTCGTCCTCACCGGCACCGGCGACGTGCTGGAGCCTGAGCACCATGTCACAGCCATCGGGTCAGGCGGAATGTATGCGCTGGCCGCCGCCCGTGCCCTGCTCGACCAGCCGCTCGATGCCGAACAGATCGCGCGCAAGGCAATGGCGATCGCCGCCGAAATCTGCGTCTACACCAACACCAACCTGACCGTCGAAAGCCTGCCACCGTCGGCAAATTTCTAAGGGCGCTCATGTCGACGGCCTGGACCTTCCTGCTGGTGGCTGGCGCGTGCGAGATCGTCGCAACCACGCTGTTCCGCTACACCGAAGGCTTCACGCGGCTGTGGCCGTCGGTTGCGTTTTTTGTCGTCGGGCTGTTCAGCTTCTACCTTCTCAACCGCTCGCTGAGCGCCATCCCGCTCGGCACGGCCTATGCGGTTTGGACCGGCATCGGAGCCGCTGGCACCGTCATCGTAGGAATTGCGTTCTATTCCGAACCGGTCACAGTTTTGCGGCTCGCATGCCTCAGCCTGCTCGTCGGCGGAATTGTCGGTCTGAAACTTTTCGACGCGTGAGGGCACCAAATGCTGCGTGGAGATGACATAACGCTTGCGGTCGAGCGCGGCGTGATCACGCAAGCTCAGGCCGACGCGCTGGACCAGATCGCCGCCGATCGCCACAAGGCGCGCGTCTTTGCGCTCGGCCGTGAAGAGCGGTTTCGACTGCTCGGCGGCTTCAACGACTTTTTCATCGCGATCGGGGTCGTGATGCTGGGCATCGCCTCGATGTCGGTGCCGTGGCTCGGGCTCATTCTCTTCTGGGGGCTTGCTGAATACCTGACCGGGCGGTTGCGGCTCGTCGCGCCCAGCATCGTGATCGTTGTCGTGCTCGTGCTGCTGTCCGCGTATGCGTGCAGGTCATTGATCACCGGAATTGGCCTGCGTGAAGGGTACTTGTTGCTCGGCACGGCACTCGCGCCGGTCATCGTCGCCAGTGCCCACTATCTCCGCTTTCGGCTGCCGTTCTCGCTGCTCGCCTTGGCGGCTGCGGGCGTCTTCTTTTGCCTCACAGCGTACGGTCTGGCAGTGACGAATGCCGGAGTGACGAAGGACGCAGCCGCGCAGTCGTCGGTCTGGGTGGCGCTCTTCCTGGGTGTTGCCATCTTCATGTGGGCGATGTCGTTTGATGTCACCGATCCCGAACGCACCACGCGGCGGGCCGATTGCGGGTTCTGGCTGCATCTGCTGGCCGCGCCGCTCATCATGCATCCGCTCGCTGGCCCGCTCATCAACAGTCCCTTGTTGGGACGCGTGAAAGCCCCGGCTGGGGACGTGACCAGCCTCGATCTGGTGCTCGTCGTGCTCCTGATCAGTGCGCTCAGTGTGGTTGCCCTCATCGTCGATCGGCGCGCGCTTCTCGTCGCGGGCCTCAGTTACTTTGGGGCCGCGCTCGCGTTCACGTTGTCCAAAGTCACCGGCAGCAGTGCCAGCAGCTTCACCTTAGTAACGCTCATTATTCTCGGCGTACTTATTATCACGCTCGGCGTCGGCTGGCGCACCATCCGCGCGTTCCTCATGTCGTGCTTTCCCAGCGGCTCCTGGCAACGCAGCCTCCCACCCTATGAGACCACCCCATGACCTCCTTCTCGCCGCGTGAAATCGTCTCCGAACTCGATCGCTACATCGTCGGCCAGGGCGACGCCAAGCGGGCGGTCGCCATCGCATTGCGCAACCGCTGGCGACGTCAGCAGATCGTCGGCGATTTACGCGACGAGGTGCAGCCCAAGAACATCCTCATGATCGGGCCCACGGGCGTCGGAAAGACCGAAATCTCCCGGCGGCTCGCGAGGCTGGCCGGTGCCCCGTTCCTCAAGGTGGAAGCAACGAAGTTCACCGAGGTTGGATACGTCGGACGCGACGTCGATAGTATCGTGCGCGATCTGGTTGAGGTCGCAATCGGGCTCGTGCGGGTCGCCAAGCGCAAGGACGTGAAGGCGCGGGCCGAACAGGCGGCAGAGAACCGCGTCCTCGATGCTCTGGTGGGCGCATCCGCATCGCCCGCCACCCGCGATAGTTTCCGCAAGCGCCTGCGGGCTGGCGACTTGAATGACAGCGAGATCGAACTGCAGGTCGCCGATACTGGCGGCGGGATGCCGATGTTTGAACTTCCGGGCCAACCAGGCGCGTCATTCGGCGCGATCAACTTAGGCGATATGCTCGGCAAGGCCATGGGCGGCCGGACCAAGACGCGGCGCGTGCTCGTGCGCGACAGCTATGAGCTGCTGATCGCCGAAGAAAGCGACAAGCTGATCGATACCGACGCAATTGCAGCCGAAGCCGTGACCGCGGCCGAAAACAACGGGATCGTTTTCCTCGACGAGATCGACAAGATCTGCTCGCGCTCAGACGGGGCGCGCAGCGGGGGCGATGTTTCGCGCGAGGGCGTCCAGCGCGATCTGTTGCCTCTGATCGAAGGCACGACGGTTGCGACCAAGTACGGCCCGGTGAAGACTGACCACGTGCTGTTCATCGCGTCAGGCGCGTTCCACGTGTCTAAACCGTCCGACCTGCTGCCCGAGTTGCAGGGGCGCTTGCCGATCCGGGTGGAGCTCAAGGCGTTGGAGCGGGCCGACATGCGCCGCATTCTGACCGAGCCGGAAGCGAGCCTGATCAAGCAGTACACGGCACTGCTGGCGACCGAAGGCGTGACGCTCGCCTTCACGGAAGACGGGATCGACGCCATCGCCGATACCGCCGTCGATGTGAATGGGCGGATCGAGAATATCGGCGCGCGCCGCTTGATGACGGTGATGGAGCGCGTGCTCGAAGACATCTCGTTTGAAGCCTCCGACCGCAATGGGCAGACGCTCGCGATCGATGCGGCCTATGTGAACGCTAGGCTTGGCGCGCTCGCCAAGAACGTCGACCTGAGCAAATTCATTCTTTAGCGAGCGGCAAGGCATGCCCGCAATTTATTGAATCGTAACGCTATTTACGTCTCGGCAACCCGACGCGCGTAGTCTCCCCCCCAAAGCCTGCGGGTGGTGAGGACAAGCGCATGACGGTTACGTCAATCGGGAAGCGGGACAACGTATCGGACCACATCATGGCCTCCGCTGCGCGTTGCCTCGCGTTTCTCGAGCGCCAACCGCTGTTTCTTGTGGCGCTGGCCACGTCCGCCCTCATGGCTGGCAGCGAGTTCGTGCGCGACCCGACAATCCTCAGCCGGTCGCTCGGCGACACCGACGACGCAACCCGCCTGACGCAGGTCCGCGCGTTGCTTGCGGGCCAACCCTGGTTCGACATGACACTTGCCCGCTTTGGCGGCGCAGACCCCTTAATCTCGCACTGGTCGCGGTTGATCGATCTACCGTTGGCAGTCCTCGTGCTGCTTTTTACGCCCATATTCGGCGCAGCCGGTGCCGAAACCGCGATGCGGGTTGTATGGCCCGTGCTACTCGACGCCGCCATGGCCTATGCACTCGCGCTCTACTGCCTCTCCTTTGGCGGGCGCAGGGCAGCGCTGCTGGCCATCGTGCTGACCATGGTCAGCACGGGACATGCGCAGTTCGCTCTCGGCCGTATCGATCACCACAACGCCATGATCATTGGAGCCGTCAGCGGAACGCTGCTGCTCGTCTCCGCACGCGATCGCCCAAATCTCGGCTGGCTCGCCGGCCTCATGTTCGGGCTTGGATGCGCCGTCGGGCTTGAGGGGCTGGGTCTCACGATCGCAGCCCTGTCACTGGTATTGCTTTACGTCATCGCAACCTCGCAAAGCCTCGCAGGTATCGCACGCGCAGCCGTCGCATTCGCCGCAACGCTCGCCGTTTGCTACACGCTGGTCGGCCCTGGCCGACCCGACGGATTGATCGTGTGCGACGCGCTCTCGACCAATCTCGTGATGCTTTCGATTGGCAGCGCGTTCGGCGTTGGCCTCGCCCGCATGGCCCGCGAGCAGGGGGCCTCGCGCCTCACCGTGTTGAGCTTTGCAGCCCTCGGAGGCAGCGTCGGCCTCATGTTGTATGGGGCGAGCCAGCCCATATGCCTGCGCGGCCCCTATGCCCAGGTTGAGCCGCGCCTGTGGGCCATCTGGCTCGATCATGTCAGCGAGGTTCGCTCGCTGCCAACGATGCTCATGACCGGGTCGATCGACGGCCTCCTGCTGGCAGGCTTTCCCTTGCTCGGGCTTGCCTACGCAGCGCTCGTCCTGCCGCGCAAACAGATCGCTCACGGAGAGCTTCTGCTCGCCGTCTTCGCAGCCTCCGTTCTGCTCGGCGCTTGGCAAATTCGTCTGCTGCCCTACGCAAGCTATCTTGCCATTCCGTTCCTAACAGCAGGCCTGTTGCAGGCCTTGACCGAACGCCGCCCCCAATCGACAGCATCCGCACGACAGATGAACCCCCGCCTCGCATTTGCCGGTGTGGCAGCCGTTGCAACACTGACCGTCGGCGTGGTGCTGTTGGCCGATCAGTCGAGCGTTTCCGCGATCACGGTCCCTCAAACGGCGGCACAAGCCCCAGCCACCCACGCAACGTGCTCGGCAACGAGGACAATGGCAGTGCTGGCCCATCTGCCGCCCGGGCGCGCCGCGAACGATCTCGATCTGGGACCAGCCCTCGTCGCGTGGACCAAGCTCGACGTGCTGTCGGCCCCCTATCACCGGTTGGGGGCTGGCATTCTCGCAGCCCACGATCTGTTTCACGCGTCAGCCGCCGAAGCCAAGGCGCGCATGCGGGCCATGAGCGTAACCTACATTGTTCTGTGCCCCGGGCTCGGCGTCTCAATCCCCGACCGCCCCGTCCCTGGCGATGCGCTGCGTGCGTCTCTCGTCACAGGGCACTTGCCTGAGGGATTGGAACCCGTCGACATCGGCCCAAGCGTCATCAAGGTCTGGCGCCTGAAGCCCGAGTGATCAGCCGTCTCAATCCTCAGCCTTCAACGGGCGCTGGAGCAAGCTCGCAATGGCATCGTCCACGGTCGTGACACCGTCGAGCACGTCGCACACGGCGCGACAGATCGGCATGTCGATCGCGTGTTCAGCCGCGAGCCGCTTAACCGCTGCCGCTGTATAGACGCCTTCTGTCACGGCCCGCCGACTGCCGAGGATATCAGCCAAGCTCTGCCCCTGGCCAAGCGCGCGGCCCAGCGACATGTTCCGCGATTGCGCGCTGCCGCACGTCAAGATGAGATCACCCAGCCCCGACAATCCCATCAGCGTGTCACTGCGCGCACCCAGCGCCTCGCCAAGCCTGCGCAATTCCGCAAAGCCGCGCGTGACGAGCGCCGCATGCGCGCTGCCACCGAGCCGCTTCCCATCGAGAATACCAGCTGCGATCCCGAGCACGTTCTTGACCGCACCGCCAAGTTCAACGCCCGTGGTGTCCGACGACCAGTAGAGGCGAAACTGCGGATGGCTGAGATCGGCCGCCAGCGCGCGCCCTATGGTTTCGTCGCGACAGCCCAGAGTGAGCGCAGCTGGCAATCCACGCGCCACGTCACTGGCAAAGCCAGGTCCAGAGAGAACCGCGCAGGGCTGACCGGGAAGTTCGTCGGCCAGCATGCGGCCAAGCAGGTGCCCGCTCAATTGTTCGATGCCCTTCGCGCACATCACCACCGCTTGGTCGGGCGTCAGCAGCGGCCGTAATTGGACAGCGAGCGCGCGGGCGGCTTGAGCCGGCGCCACCATCAACACAATGTCGGCACGCGCGGCCTGTTCGATGTCAGCTGTCGCGTGCAGGTTTGGGCTCAGCGCGAT
>JBBRKD010000083.1:0-6740 GCA_038218255.1 Hyphomicrobiales bacterium
GCGAAACCTGCACACGATCCGGGCCAGCTGATGGGTTCCCGGATACCGCGTTAGAACCCTTTTTCCCCCGACAAACCCAGCTCGCGAACCGGTCCCCCATGGGAAAAAGGTAACCCAACCTTACGCCCGCTTTTCATGCCGGGGATAACTTTGCGCCGCCAAGGCGAGCGGCAGCCACTCGCCTAGAACCGCTTCAACAGCCGTTCCAGGTAATCGAGTTCGACCGGCGGTCGTGTCTGCTCGGCGGACCGCTTGCGCAACTCTTGGAGGATTTCTCGCGCCCGCTGCATATCGATCTCGCCCGGCACCTTCACGCTCGCGCCCGCGTCCGGCCCTTGCGACTTCTGCGGACGGCCAAGCGGATCGCGCGGCGTCTCGCCGTTCTCGCCAAAGCGGTTGCGACCGTTCTTGGCCATCTCCTGCTGCATTTGTTGAGCACCCTGGCGCATCTTGTCGAGCGCATCGCCTTGCTGCTGGGTCGCGTCGTCGAGCGCGCCCTCTTGCAGAGAGCGTTCTGCGTCCTCCATGGCGTCATTGGCCGCCTCCATCTCCTTGGAGCCCGAGCCAGTTGCGCCCTTGAGATCCTTTTTCAGCTTGTCGAGCTGCTCGGCGAGCTTCTTCTGCCTCTGACGCAAGCCCTCGCCAGGAGACTGACCAGCCTCGCCGCTCTCGGCGCTTTCCCCGTTCTCGCCCGATCCCTGTTCGCCGTCCTTTTCGCCTTGGCCGCCCTTCTGACCCTTCTGCCCCTTGCCTTTTTCGCCCTTGTTGGCTTGGCCTTCGCCCTTCTCGCCGGGCTTACCCTTGCCGTTGCCCTTCTGGCCCTGCTTGTTGCCGTTCGGACCCTTATCGCCTTGCTTTTTCATTTCCGAAAACGTGTCGTCCATCAGCTTTTGTTGCTGACCGATCATGTTGCCGAGTTCGTCCATCTTCTTCTGCATCTGGCGCGACGCCTCACGGTCGCCCTTCTCGCCCGACTTTTGTGCCTGGAGCCGGTCCATGAGATCGCGCATTTCAGAAAGCATCTGTTGCGCCTGCTCGCGCGACCCGTTCTTGGCCGCTTGTTCCATCTTGCGCATCATCTGTTCCAGATCGTTCTGGCCGAGCTGCTGCTTGTCCTCATCCTCGCCTTCGGCCTTCTCGCCCTCTTGGCCTTCGTTCTGCTTGGCGAGCTGCTCGACATAATCATTCATCGCCTGCCTAAGCTCTTTCATGAGCTTTTCGATCTCTTCTTCCGACGCCCCATCGTCGAGCGCCTTGGCAAGCTTGTCCTGGGCTTCCTTGAGGCGGCGTTCCGCGTCCGACAAATTGCCGTCCTCGATCCGCAGCGCCACATGCCACAGTTGATCGACGACGGTCTTTAGTGCGGCGCGAGTCCGGTCGCGCTGCAGCCGCAGTGTCGCCGTCTTCATGCCGAGATACGCATGCGTATCGATGAAGCCTTCTGGCGCGATCATCAGCGCGTTCATCCCCTTGACGACCTGGGGGCGCGTGCGCGGGTCTGCGATCAGTTTGCGCCGCTGCTCGACGATCGCGCGCGCGAGCGGTTTTGTGAACCGGCGCGCTGGCATCACCATATCGCGCGGCTCGGAGCTGCCAACTTGACCTGCCGCGTCCTTGGCTTGGAGCGTCATGCGCACGCGCAATCCAGCCCACGGATGCGCACCAAGTTCGAGATACGTTAGCGCTTCGCCTGGTTTGCCCGCAGCGGCAGCGCCGCCCTGCGGCAATCGCAGCGGAAACTTCGGCACGCGCTCGAGTGGCGGCCGCGGCCCCTTGAGACCATCGGTCCGCGCCCACGCTGTTTTCTCATCGCCCGCCTCCTCGGGGAGCCGCTTGAAGCGCGCTTCCGCCGACACGACGCCGTAGTCGTCCTCAACCTTGTAGTTGAGCTTCATTGAGCCGCGCTGAGTGGCCTCTGGCTCTTTCAACAGCGTGATCGTCGGCGCGCGGTCGGGAATGACACTGAACACCCACGGCTGGCCCTGCCCCGGCACGCTGAGACGCCCCGACTGCTTGAGATCGACCTTCAGTTCCGCGACGCCGTCAATGCCCTTGACCGGCTCGCTCGTCATCTTCTGCGGCACGCTGTCCTTAGGCGATAGCCCGTCCGGCGTGAACGTCACGGCCAGTTGTCCGCCGCCTGTTCCACTGGCGCGGATCACGAGCGTCGAACGGACCGGCACCTCGAACGGGCGACCGTCATCTCGCGCGAGCGAAACGCCAGGGCGCTGGCCGTCCGCAAGCATGATCGGAGGTTTGGCAGTGTAGGCAGGCGGCGTCACCCAGGCATCGAGGCGCGCGTCGCTCGAGAGGCCCGGCGGTCCGAGCCGGAACGCGGACGCGAGACGGTCGCTCGCGCTGTCACCGAGCAGGCCCGCAGTCATCAGCAGCCCCAACGCGCCGAGCACACGCAGCGCCATCGGATCGTGGCGATGGGTGTCGGGTTGGGGCGGGCCGACCTTCAGCCGCGCCAGCGTCTGCGCCAAACGGCCCCGGTGCGCTTGCCAGATTGCCTCGGTGGCGGGGTCAGCGCTCTTTGACGAAAGCGTGTCCTCATACGAGGACGCTGGCCGGTGCGGCACGCCGGACGTCCGCTCGATCCGCCGCACGGCTTCGTCGCGGTTCGGCCGCGCGACGCGCACGGCGTAGATGAAGGCCGAGGTCGCTGCAAGCCCGAAGGCTGCCAGCAGGCCAACGTGCCAGCCATAGGGCAATTTCGACCACAGCCCGCCGAGCGAGACGGCTAGAAACAGCCCCACCACCGCGATGAGCGCCCACAACCTCAGCCAGACACGTTCTAAGATAATGGCGCGAGCGCTTGCGCGCACCTTACGCTCGAACGCATGATCCAGGGCGGTTTTAGCAGCAAGAGAGCGATCCATGCGACAAAGCTAGCACGGCCGTAGCCCCCCAAGCACATGAAAATCCAGCAAGGTTGGCAGTATTCACCAGGGCCGAACTTTAGCGGCCTGGGCTGCCTTCGTATGATCTCGAACCAATTCCAGGAAACGCTTTGAGATCACGTCGATTGCGGCTTTCCGCGAGCTCGGTCTGTTGCCACCACCTCGAAATTGAACTGCAATTTCAATGAGATCAGCAGGTACAAGGCGCGCATCCTTACCCATTTCCCCGACGAGCGTTTCGAACGCGTCCCTACTTCGCCCAACCGTCTTCAGCCGCAGAACGTAAGCGGCAACGAGCGACCGGTGCGGCTCAGGACTGCTCGTTCGTGCGCTTCGTGCCATTTCGTCTTCGGGGTTGATGTTTATCGGAGTGTTTGCGTGATCGATCATACCTGTCCGCTCCAGATTGCGCCAGCGTAACGCAAACTCGCTTTGATACCGGCAGGTTAAGCCCGAACTGAGGTCAAGGTCGGCACTCGTAACTAATTCGATTCTTTCGCAGTATCGATGTCTGAACTTGGGCTAGATTGTGGAGAACTCTGGGTGCCCGCGTCGAGATGAGGCGTTCCAAAAATGCGGTCCCAAACCTCGTCGCCCAGAGCATTGAAAATCTGGCGAACACCATTACCGCCAGCCCCATCCGCCAGATACGCGACTGCCTCACCCGCGGCTTCGGCGATCTTGTCCTTCCTGGGGATCGTCCGACTGAAGCGATAATCCCGTTCATGTCCCCAAACGGAATTGCAATGCTCGCCAATTCTAGTCCAAGCAAGGGCTTCGTTTGGTCGAAGCGTGTCAAAGCGCGACAGTGTGCCAACGGCACCTAACAAATCAAGATCAAGGCTCATATCATTTTTTATGGCGTTGGTCACATTAAGAAACTGAAGAACGGCTTCGGCCGACATTTTATCAAGTGCTGCCGGAACAATTAAATGGTGGCTCGCAATCAATGCGCCAACTGCACCAAGGGTTAGTCTCGGTGGCATATCCAATATAATCAAGCTATATCGGCTTCGCACGCTCGGATTCAACAAAAATCGAGCAAGGATGTATCGTGCGTCAAGCTTTTGATCGGGCTCCATCAGCCATTTTAGAAGCAAACTGCCTTCGACCTCCCCCAACGTATAGCTCGCCGGCACGACCCACCCTCGGGGTAAAATTTTTGCCAGATGCACCGTGGCTTTGTCGAGCGTTTCGAGGGTTGCATCCTTTTCAAAAAGCGTGTTGACGTTCGAGGGCACATCTTCCATTCCGGCCGCAAACATCATCATGTTCGACAGCGAGCCCTGATAGTCGAGATCAATCAAGAGCACGGGCTTTTCTCGGCGTTGTGACACGTAGGCAGCCAAGTTTGCAGCGATCGTCGTCTTGCCGACACCGCCCTTTAAGTTTCCTATCGTGACGATCTTCGCGCCTCGCGGCGCACGGAGCCACTCGTAGTATTCTGGGAAGGGTCGTGGCGGGTACGCCTGCCACAGATTGTGTCCGCCGCCCGTCACTCGGCGCAAATTTGTATCGAGCGTGCGGACTCGTATTGCTTCGATACTGAGCGACGCTTCTTTTTCTTTAAGTTCTTTTTGGCTGTTTTCAAGATCGCGGCGGCTGACTTCAAGGTTGGTTGTGAGTTTTCCTATTTCTTCCGACTTTTCGTTCAGTCGTTCCGAAAGTGTCACAAGTTTGGCTAAAGATTCTTTTGAGCTTGATGCCAGAGTTGCTTCTGAAATTTTCGTATGGTCGATGAGTTCTCGCTTCGATTTATATCCAAGATAGAAGCCGAGAACCGTTGCCACGGGCCCGAGCACGACGGCCAGCAGCTTGATAAACAGTGCGTGCTGATCCACGAGGCCTTGAAGTGGCCTCTGAAGGATGAACGCTAATACGAGCGCCGCCAAACCAGCAGCGATGGTGATCTTCTTGTGCTTTTCCAGGTGCCTAAAAATTCGGTCGATTAATCCCAGCTTTACCATTTACGCACACCCTTGTTTGTGGACCTAGTCAATCGTGAACTGCGGCGTTCATGAAGTACAGAGATCAACCGTGAGATGTTGCGCAACCGACACTAGCAAGTCAAATGTTGCGAGTGGTGACGCGTGATAACGGTGGGTATCATTCTGGCGGAAGCAATTGTCGCTACGCGTGGCCGCGAAGTTTGCCAAAAGCTAAACTATGAACGCTCCAGCCCGCCCGCCAGCCCCCTCGTCTGACCTGACGCCCGCCGCGCCCACCAAGGCTGCAGCCCGCTTCGTGCATTTGAAGGTCCACTCGTCCTATTCGCTGCTCGAAGGAGCGCTTCCGATTGGCAAGCTCGCCAAACTCGCCGAAGGCTATGGCTTTCCAGCCATCGCGTTGACCGACACGAACAATCTGTTCGGCGCACTGGAGTTCTCCGACAAGGTCTGGGCCATGGGCATCCAGCCCATCATCGGGCTCAACATCGCGCTCGATTTCGGCGACGGCAGCGAGCGCGAGGGTCTCCCCCGCGGGGCTGGCCACAACCAGCCGCGTAGCGCACCCGCTGGGCATATCGCGCTGCTGGCGATGAACGAAGCTGGCTTTGCCAACCTCATGAAGCTGGCAAGCCAAGCCTATTTCGATCCCTCCGACACCGAGCCGCCGCATGTCTCGATCACCCGGCTCGAAGCCCACAGTGCTGGCCTAATGTGCCTGTCGGGCGGCCCACGCGGGCCCATCGACAGCGCCCTTCGTACCGGCCAAACGGACCAGGGTGCCGCCCGCCTCAAACTGCTCGAAAAAACGTTCGGCAATCGCCTCTATGTCGAGCTGCAGCGCCATGGCCTGCCGGAAGAAGCAGCCGTCGAGCCGCAGTTGATCGATCTCGCTTACACGCGCGGCATCGCGCTGGTTGCCACCAACGAGGTTTACTTCGCAACCGCCTCCGACCACGAGGCCCACGACGCCCTGCTGTGCATCGCAGAAGGTCGCTACGTCGTGGAAGACGACCGGCGCAAGGCAAGCGTCGAACACCATCTGAAATCGGCCGATCAGATGGCCGCGCTCTTCGCCGACCTGCCCGAAGCCCTCGATACCACGATCGAGATCGCGCGCCGCTGCACCTATCGCCCGCTCGGCAAAAAACCGATCCTCCCCCGCTTTGTGGCAGCAACCACAGGTGCATCCGACGCCGACCAGCTTGCCGCCGAAGCCGATGCGTTGCGGCTGGAAGCGCAAACCGGGCTCGCGGCCCGTCTTGAGGTCATCGAACTCGCCGATGGCTTCACGCGGCACGACTATGAAAAGCGCCTAGCCTTCGAGCTCGACGTGATCGCCGCCATGAAATTCCCCGGCTACTTTCTGATCGTGGCTGACTTCATCAAATGGTCGAAATCCAACGGCGTGCCGGTTGGGCCGGGTCGCGGCTCGGGCGCGGGCTCGCTCGTCGCCTACGCTCTCACCATCACCGATCTCGATCCGCTGAGATTCGGGCTTCTGTTTGAGCGGTTCTTGAACCCCGAACGCGTCTCGATGCCCGACTTCGATATCGACTTCTGCCAGGAGCATCGCGAAAAAACGATCCACTACGTCCAGCAGAAATACGGCACAGACCGCGTCGCCCAGATCATCACCCACGGCAAGCTGCAGGCCCGCGCCGTGCTGCGCGACGTTGGTCGGGTGCTTCAGATGAGCTACGGCCAGGTCGATAAGCTGTGCAAGCTCGTGCCCAACAATCCAGCCAAGCCCGTGACGTTGCCGGAAGCCATCGAGGGCGAGCCCAAGCTGCAGGAGGCCCGCGACAGCGATCCGATGGTTGCCCGCCTGATGGAGATCTCCATCAAGCTCGAAGGGCTCTACCGCCATGCCTCCACGCATGCGGCCGGC
>JBBRKD010000084.1:0-6735 GCA_038218255.1 Hyphomicrobiales bacterium
CCTGCAGGCGGGTATTCATCTCGATGAAGTAGAAATTGCCATCCTCGTAGAGGAATTCGACCGTGCCAGCGCCACGATATTTGAGCTCGCTCATTGCCTTGGCAACCGTCGCGCCGATCTTCTGGCGCTGTGAATCGTTCAGGGCTGGCGAGGGCGCTTCTTCCCAGATTTTTTGGTGCCGCCGCTGGAGCGAACAATCGCGCTCGCCCAAATGCACCGCGTTGCCTTTGCCATCGCCAAACACCTGGATTTCGATGTGGCGGGGCTTTTGGAGATACTTTTCGATGTAGACGGCATCATCGCCGAAGGCTGCCTTGGCTTCCGAGCGGGCGGTTGCCAATGCGAGGCCCATTTCGGCTGCCGAGTGCGCAACCTTCATGCCGCGCCCGCCACCGCCGGCTGCGGCTTTGACGAGCACGGGAAAGCCCATTTTGGCTGCGACTGCGAGCGCTTCGGCCTCGGTGGTCACCGCGCCAGCAGAGCCTGGCACGCACGGAATGCCTAAGCGGCGCGCGGTATCCTTCGCTGCGATCTTGTCGCCCATGATGCGGATGTGTTCCGACGTCGGGCCGATGAACGTCAGATTGTGTTCTTCGAGGATTTCGGCAAAGCGCGCGTTTTCCGACAGGAAACCGTAGCCAGGATGCACGGCGTCTGCGCCGGTGATTTCGCAGGCCGCCAGCAGGCGCGGGATGTTTAAATAACTGTCGCGCGCTGGCGGTGGGCCGATGCACACGCTTTCATCCGCAAGGCGCACGTGCATGGCTTCCGCGTCCGCGGTGGAGTGGACCGCGACCGTCGCAATTCCGAGCTCCTTGCAGGCGCGCTGGATGCGCAATGCAATTTCGCCTCGGTTGGCAATCAGGACTTTGTCGAACATATCCGCCCGCTTACTCGATGATCAACAGCGGCTCGCCGAACTCGACGGGTTGTCCGTTTTCAAACAGGATGGCCGTCACGGTGCCTGCGCGGGGCGCCGGAATTTGGTTCATCGTCTTCATGGCTTCAATAATGAGCAGCGGATCGCCGATGGCGACGCGCTTGCCGATCTCGACGAAGGTCGGCGCGCCGGGTTCGGGAGAGCGATAGGCGGTGCCGACCATCGGAGACTTGACGGCGCCGGGGTGCTTGGTCGGGTCGGTTGCGCTGCTTTCAGCGCCAACGCCTGCGGGTCCGCCAGCGACAAGGCCCGCGCCCATCGCCGCCGCTGAGACGTGCACGGTTCGTGCGACGCGGACCTTGAGCCCTGCCTTTTCGATTTCGATCTCTGTCAGGCCTGTTTCATTCAACAGCGCGGCAAGATCGCGGATGAGCTTTTGATCTGCGCTCTCGGTGACCGGATTGGCTTTATCAGCCGCTCCTTTTTCGCCCGTATCCTTGGCTGCCATGCCGTGCCGGTCCTTATCGTTCAATTCAAATGAAAGGTGGAACTTAGATGTGGTCGGCGATCGCCTCGACCGCAAGCTCATAGCCCCGCGCGCCGAGCCCGCAGATCACGCCTTTGACGCCCGAGGAGATGTAGGAGTGGTGACGGAACGGCTCACGACGGAAAATATTGGAGAGGTGAACCTCGATTGCTGGAAGCTCGACGGCCTGCAGCGCATCAAGGATTGCGACCGAGGTGTGTGTATATCCGCCCGCATTGATGAGAATGCCGTTCGCCCGTCCGCGCGCCTCCTGGATCCAGGTCACGAGTTCGCCTTCGTGGTTGGACTGGCGGAAATCGACCATCAGCCCGAGCGCGGTCGCGCGCGCCTCCGTGCGGCGGCGCACATCATCAAGCGTGTCGCGGCCGTAGACGGCCGGTTCGCGTGTGCCCAACAGATTGAGGTTGGGTCCGTTGAGGACATAGATCAGCTTGGTCATTGAGCACCGCTCTAACAGCTTTCAGCGGGCGTTGAAAGACGTCAGGGCCGCCCGTCCCCATCGGAGGGGACATGGGGCTAGACGTCAGACGAGGCACAAAATCAGACTGGACTGTCGGCGGGCGTCAGACCGGCTCGACGAGGACGTAGTTGCCGCTGCCCCAGTTCAAGACGTCGCGGGTGATCTTCAAGCCCTCAGCATCGAGGAGCGCGACCAGGCCGGCGATCTGCTCGGGCGTATCGCGCTTCATCCGGCCAAATCTGGCAGGATCGATGATGGCAGCTGAAAACTGACGCAAGCCACGGACAAACTCGCGCTCGACCTCCTCGGTGACGGTCGCAACGAAGCAGGCAAAGACGCCAAGCGTCTTTCGGCCGGGGACCGCTGGAAGGGGCAACGCATAATTGTGCTGCAAGGGCGTGACGCGCGCGCCCCATGCGGGATTGAAAAAGTTCAGGGCCTGCTGCGCCCGGACAAGTGCTGCAAACCGCTTTCCTTCAATTTCGCACGCGACGGTGTCAAACCCGTTCGCTGCAAGCAGCATCGGGAACTGCCCGATCCCGGTGCCGACATCGATCACTAACGTGGACGGATCGATATTGGCGATGATCCAACGCGCGAGGCCAACGTCGTAGTGGATCAGGCTGTAACCGTGGTTCAACCGCTCATGGTAGAAGCCATAGAGTCCGCTGTCGTCGCGCCCCATTGCAGCAAAGCGCTCGGCCATGAAGCCAACGAGTAACGCGTTGATCTCCTCTGCGTGGGGGACCAGAGCACCAGAGTTGTGGGCCGAGGGTGCAGGAAGCATCGAGACCGTCCAGTTGCAAGGGGTGACGCGATCAACCGGGGACGCCTCAGCAATACGCGCAACCGGTCTTGCGCAAGTCTGCGATATGGCTCGACAGCGTCGGCAGGAGATCGGCCGGCGCGCCAGCGATCGATTTGTCCCCGACGAGGAAGTGCGGCGTGCCGTTGATCCCCATTTTGGTCGCCAGTTCCTTCACACGGTCGAGCTCCGCCTTGACCTCGGCGCCCTCCATATCCTTTTTCAACCGGACCATGTCGGCACCTGCCTTCTCAGCGAACTTGAGCGCGCTGGCTTCGTCCGCCCGCGCCTTCGATGTGAGCAGCCCGCTGTGAACCTCCCAGTATTTGCCCTGCAGGCCAGCGGCGAGGGCCACCTTTGAGGCTTCTTCGGATTGCTTCGAGAGAATTGGGAACTCCTGGAAGACCACGCGGACTTTGTTGTCGCCCTGGATAAGTTTTGCGACGTCGTCGAAGCTCTTTTTGCAGTAGCCGCAGTTGTAATCGAAGAACTCTGTGACGGTGATATCGCCGTCCTTGTTGCCAGCGACGGGGGCTGTCGGCGCGCGGTAGAGGCCTTTGGCGTTATCGGTGAGCGCGGCCTTCAATTTTTCGGCCTGCGCTTTTTCCATCTTGGCTTCAAGGGCTGCCATCGCCTCTTGCAGGACCTCTGGGTTGGCGACGAGGTACTCCTTGATGATTTTCTCAATCCCCTTCTTCTGGTCGGCCGAAAAGCCGCCGTCTTGAGCGTGAGCGACGGGAGCTGACTGGACGGCGAGGCCGAGCAGGGTTGCCACGCCAAACACGGCAGACAGCACGGCGGGGAAGCGAAGTTGGGTCATGGTCGGTGAGGCTCCTGGGGCGGCGGGCGGAAGGCGTCAGATGTAGGCATTGAAATAAACACGATGTTGTCGTTCCATACCTTATGTTTGTGGCTTGTAGTTGATGATGTCGTCGGTCTTGATCCACTCGGCTGAGCCCTGCGGCAACTTGATTTGCGCGCGCTTGGCAAAAATTTGCGCCTGCTGCAGATTGCCTTCCTGAAATTCGGCCTGGGCCTGGGCAGCGTCCGCTTCCGGGCCCCGGCCCTGTTTGTAGTAGGCAGTGGCAAGCAGGCGGAACGCGCGGGGGTTCTGGTCGTCGATCAGCGACTTACGCAGCATCTCGACAGCTTCTGTGGTGGAGGTTGGATCGCCGGCCTGCATGAGCGCGTCGGCAAGTTGCACCCGGATCAGGTTTGAATCGCTGGCGAGTTTGAGCGCTTGCCGCAGTGGCGCTACCGCCTCGCCCTTGCGCCCCGCGCGCGTGAGCAAATCGCCTTTCACCTCGTAAAACCATGGGCTGTCGGGCCGTTCGCGGATGAGGACATCGATGGCGGCCACCGAAGCTTCGAGTGCGCCGGGACCACCTTGGAAAAAGCGGGCGATTGCACGGGCATATCGCGCTGGCAGCGTCGTGTTGGTCGATGGGTAGCGATTGGCGACGGTGCCGGGCCGTTCGAGATAGCCCGACAGTTTGGCCCGCATCAGATCGTGCCTGAGTTGCAGGGCTTCGGCGTCTTTGGTGTTGTAGTAGGCACTGCCCTCGACGAGCGTCCGCAGGCGCGCGAGCCGGTCGGTCGCAACCGGATGGCTGCGCACGAAGCTGTCTTTTTGGGCGTCGGAAATGTATTCCTGCGCGGCGAAGCGTTCAAACGTCTCAAGCATGCCGCGCCCCGATTGGCGGGTGGATTCAAGCAACCTCAGGCCCGCCTGATCGGCGGCTGATTCCTGCGAGCGACGCTCGGCAAGCAGCGAGCGCTGGATCAATTCCCCGCCGCCAAACAGCACACCTTGCCCAGCGCCGCCGAGTTCCTTGTTGCCGCCCGCTCCGCCTGCCACGAGCAGCCCGATCCCGAGCACCTGCATCAACAGCGCGCGGGTCTGATCTTTGGCGATGCGTGCTCTGAGAGCGGCCAAATGCCCGCCCATGATGTGGCCGGTCTCGTGCGCGATGACGCCGATCACTTGGTTGGGCGTGTCGGACTGCATGAGCGCGCCGGTGTTCACAAACACCGAACGTCCATCGATGACGAAGGCGTTGAAGCCGTCTTCACGCACGATCCGCATCTGCACCCGGTTTGAGCCGAGGCCGGCGGCTCTGAAGATCGGCTTGGCGTAGTCAGACAGCAGCGTTTCGATCTCGCTGTCACGGATCAGCGGCAGGCCTTGCGCGCGCGACCCCTCACTTGCACCAGCTATTACTGAGACGGCGACGCAGGCCGCGATGACCCGGCGCGCTGCTAACCTCGACGGCCACGGGGCAACGCTGCGGGCTTTGAGGGTCTGTGGGATCATCAGCCGATGGTCTCGATGAGATGTGGTGAGAGGAGGTGGGTGCCCAAAGTACAGCGACACACACAAAGCAGTAACCTAGAGCAGCAACCTAGAAATGGCCCGGCCACCCGTCAACGCGCCATAACCACGCCGCGAGGGCAGCTTTTTGCATGATCGGGCACGCAGAATAGGGCAACAGGTGGGCAAAGAGGCTCGACGGAGAAGGTGGTATGGCCAAAACGGATCTCCCTGACGCGCGTCTGGCCGCAGCATTGGCCGCATCCGCCCGTTCTGGTATCCCGAGTTTCATCGTGATGGACGTGATGCGCGCCGCAGCCGCGAAGCAAGCGGTAGGTGCCCACATCATTCATATGGAAGTGGGGCAACCCTCGACGCCGGCACCACGCTTGGCACGCGAGGCCGCAAAAAGCGCCTTGGATACGCAGACGCTGGGCTATACTCAGGCGCTCGGCAACGACGCCTTGCGGGCGCGGATCGCTGAATTCTACCGGGCAACCTATGGCGTGCGCATCGCGCCGAGCCGGATTATCGTCACGGCTGGATCGTCGGCGGCGTTCGTCTTGGCGTTCCTTGCAACGCTCGATCCTGGCCGTGCGATGCTCCTGCCAAATCCGAGTTATCCCTGCTACCGTCATATTCTGACAGCCCTTGGCAACCCGTCGGTTGCGGTCACGACGAGTGCCGAGACGCGCTGGATGCCCGAGCCCGATGCGGTCGCAGCCGCAGCCAAGGCCTCGCAGGCCGGGGCCTTGCTGATCGCCAGCCCCGCCAATCCGACCGGCACGATGATCGACCGCGCCCGGCTGGAAGCCCTGATTGCGGTCTGTGCGGCGCACCGCGCGTGGTTCATCTCAGACGAAATCTATCACGGGCTGACGTACGATGGCTCAGCCATCACTGCCCTGGCTGTCAGCGACGATGCCATCGTCATCAACTCGTTTTCGAAATACTTTTCCATGACCGGCTGGCGCGTCGGCTGGATGGTGGTGCCCGAACGCCTCGTGCGCCCGATCGAACGGCTCGCTCAGAATTTCTATATCTCGCCGCCAGCCATTGCCCAGGTCGCAGCGCTGGCAGCGTTTGATGCTGGCGACGAACTGGAGGCCAACCGCCGCCGGTACGCGGCAAACCGTGCCCTACTGCTCGCCGAGTTGCCCCAAGCAGGGTTCGCCACCTTCGCGCCTGCAGACGGTGCGTTCTATCTGTATGCCGACATCGGCGATCGCTCGACCGACAGTCTGGCGTTCGCCCGCCGCATGCTGGACGAGACCGGCGTTGCTGCCACCCCAGGCGTCGACTTCGACCCAGAACGCGGAGACCGGTTTTTGCGCTTTTCGTATGCGGGAGCCACCGCCGACATGGCCGACGCCGCGTCACGGCTCAGTGCGTGGAAACGTTAGCCGTCACTCGCAACGTCGCCTGTTGACCTATTTTGCAACCAGCGCGCTGCGCTTGATCTTGCCGTTGGCCGTGCGCGGCAGGCTCTCCACGAACACCACCTGGCGCGGCCGCTTATAGTCGGCAAGCTCGGTTGCAGCAAAACTGAGGATCGCGGTTGCATCTGGCGTGCTGCCCGCGCGCGGGACAATAAACGCGCCGACGACCGAAACATCGGCCTTGACGGTCACAGCCGTGCACGCGACCTCGGCGACGTCGGGATGACGGGCAAGGGCTGCCTCGACCTCCTGCGGCGACACCCGGTAGCCGAGTGTTTTCATCACGTCGTCGG
>JBBRKD010000085.1:0-6724 GCA_038218255.1 Hyphomicrobiales bacterium
ATCATCGCGCTTGGCGAAATCTTCTCGCGCGTGCGCGCCCCGGCTTTCCTTGCGGTTTTCAGCGCTCACGACGGTGACGACAGCCTGCGCGATGAGGTTGTCGTATTCGAGCGTTTCGATCAGGTCGGAGTTCCAGATCAACGACCGGTCGGTGACGCTGATGTCACTTCCCTCTTTCCAGATGGCGTTGATCTTCTCGACGCCCTCTTTGAGCACCGGCCCGTCGCGGAAGACGGCGCAATTGGTCTGCATGACCTTTTGCATGCGCGCCCGAAGTGCCGACGTGGGCGTGCCACCCTTGGCGTAGCGGAATTTATCAAGCCGCGAGAGCGCAAGATCGACCGCACTGGCGGGAAGCTTGGGCAGAGCGCGGCCCGGTTCGACGGTTTCGCTGCAGCGCAGGCCAGCCGCGCGGCCAAACACCACGAGATCGATCAGTGAGTTAGACCCAAGCCGGTTGGCCCCGTGGACAGAGACACAAGCGGCTTCCCCGATAGCCATGAGGCCCTGGACGACGGTGTCGGGATTGCCATCCTTCAAGGTGAGGACTTCGCCGTGATAGTTCGTCGGGATGCCGCCCATGTTGTAATGGACCGTCGGAATGACGGGGATGGGTTGGCGGCGCAAGTCGATACCGGCGAAGACTTTGGCGTTTTCGGTAATGCCCGGCAAGCGCTCGGCAAGGATCTTGGGATCGAGATGGTCGAGATGCAGGAAGATGTGGTCGCCGTCCTTGCCGACGCCACGACCGTCGCGAATTTCCATGGTCATGGACCGCGAAACGACATCGCGTGAGGCGAGGTCTTTGGCGTGCGGCGCATACCGCTCCATGAACCGCTCGCCCTGGCTGTTGGTGAGATACCCACCTTCGCCGCGCGCGCCTTCCGTGATCAGCACGCCAGCGCCGTAGATGCCCGTCGGATGGAACTGGATGAATTCCATGTCCTGGAGCGGGAGGCCTGCGCGCAGCACCATGGCATTGCCATCGCCCGTGCAGGTGTGCGCCGACGTGCAGGAGAAATAGGCACGGCCATAGCCGCCGGTCGCGAGGATGGTCTTCTGCGCGCGGAAGGTGTGGATCGAGCCGTCGTCCATGCACAGCGCGACGACGCCGCGGCACGCGCCGTCGGCATCCATCAGCAGGTCGATGGCGAAGTATTCGATGAAAAACTCGGTCGAGTGCTTCAGGGCCTGGCCGTAGAGCGTGTGGAGCATAGCGTGGCCGGTCCGGTCAGCGGCAGCGCACGTGCGCTGCGCAGGAGGGCCTTCACCGAAGTCGGTCGTCATGCCGCCAAACGGGCGCTGGTAGATCTTCCCGTCCTCGGTGCGCGAGAAGGGCACGCCATAGTGCTCGAGTTCGTACACGGCGGCCGGTGCGTTCCGGCACAGGTATTCGATCGCATCCTGGTCGCCGAGCCAGTCGGCACCCTTGACGGTGTCGTACATGTGCCAACGCCAGTCGTCAGACCCCATGTTGCCGAGCGCGGCAGCAACGCCGCCCTGAGCGGCAACCGTGTGCGAGCGCGTGGGGAACACCTTGCTGATGCAGGCGGTCTTCAACCCAGCTTCAGCCGCCCCGAGCGCCGCGCGAAGGCCAGCGCCACCTGCACCGACGACGATGACGTCGTACTCGTGATCGATGATTGGATAGGCCGCACCGCTCGCTTTGCCCTGCGAGCTCGACCCGTTGAGATGTGCGCCGTTGGTGTGCGCGCCGTTTGCTTTTGCTGCCATGAGGTCAGGCTCCAAAGCTGAGTTTCAATATAGCCAGAACGCTGGCCGCCGCGATCAAGATCGCAAAAAACGTATTCAACGCGAGCGCCGCGAGTTTGGGCCCCTCGTTGTGGACGTAGTCTTCGATGATGACCTGCATGCCAAGCCGCATGTGCACGGTGCCAGATAGGATCAGCAGCAAAAGACCAAGCGAAACAAACGGGTTGCGCAACATGGCGCGCGCCGTCGCGTAGTCGGCTCCAGCCAGCGCGGCGACAAGCCACACGAGAAACAGGCCAAGCACGACGTTGGCCACGGCGGTGAGCCGCTGCAAGATGAAGTGGTTTGCGCCTTCCTTGGCCGACCCGAGATAGCGGACGTTCTTGAGCGGGGTGCGCATTGAGTGAGGGTTGGCCATTTACAGGACGCCTCCCTTGAGGTGGAGGGCCCAGACGGCACCCGTCAGCACAGCGGACGCAATGAGCGTACCCCACGACAGCTTGTCGATCACGGAAAGCTCATAGCCGCGCCCGGTGTCCCAGATGAAATGGCGCAGACCGCCCAGCATGTGATGGAACAAAGCCCAGGTATAGCCAAACAGCACGATTTTGCCGGGAACCGAGCCAAAGATTGAAGAGACATAGGCAAAGTAGGCGGGCCCGGTCGCCGCCGCCGTTAGCCACCACACGAGCAGGAGCGTGCCGAAATAAAGCGCGACACCTGTGATGCGATGCACAATTGACATGACCATATTGATCAGCGGTCGATAGATTTGGAGATGCGGCGACAAGGGCCGCTCCATCCTGCGAGTTTTGTCGGCTTTTGCTTCCGCCATGACGTGTCCTGTTGGAGCCCTATAAGTTGGTGTAACGCGGTCCTGTCGCCCGGGCAATTCGCCAAATGGCGCATTGCACCATGCCGTCTTTCGCATTGCGCAACCGCCAAGGGTGATGAGGGCAGCGTCAGAACGAATTAAGAATGGCTTTGCCAAGCGAACGGCCGCTGTCGTAGGCGTGCTCTGCGAGCCGGCCGAGGCACCAATCTCCTGCGACGCCAACCCGATGTTGCGTCGAGTAAACATAGCTCTCGCCCAGCGATTGATCGACGAGACCATACTTCCAGAAAACCGCTTGCATATGGGCAGGTTGGACGGCCGCTAGCGACAGGGCCCGAGTGACTTCGGCCCACAGCTCTTGAGCAATAACGTCTGGCTCGACGTCCTCGGCTTCGCGGCTGAAGCCGGGCGAAGCATGGACCACCAGGGTCTCACCGGTCTGCGCGCGGCCAGGCTTAGAATTGTTGCGCGCGATCCAGCGGATCACTTCTGACATGTCGGAGAACACGTCCTGCTGCGGCAAAGCCGCCTTGTCCAAATGCACCGTCAGCGCCCAACACGGCATCATGCGAACGCGCGACAGCGGCGCGGCAAGATCGTCGAGCTTGCCAAGCAACAGGCGGGCTTGCGGCGCGGGCACGGTGATCGCGATGGTGCTGAACGGGCCAGCCGTCGTTTGATCGTCAAACCAGACCTGCCAGGAATTGTCGGCCTTCGTTTCGGCACGCGAAATGGTGTGGACGCGGCGACCGGTGTGGATGCGCACACCTTCAGCAAGCGGCCGCACAATCGACGACATCCCAGGCGTGCCCACGAACCAGGGTTGCATCTGAACACCGTCAGGCCCGCCCTCGCTGGTGCGCGGCTTCCAGCGAGCGGCATAACCGGTGCCCGCGAGCTCATCGAGATACGTGCCGAAAGCCGATCCACGGGCGGTGATGTACTGCGCGCCGGTATCATAGGCTTGCCCAGCGATCCGCTGGGTCGCAACGCGCCCACCGATGATCCGATCCTGCTCGAAAACTTCGACGTAAAACCCGCCTTGGCGCAGCGTCTGCGCGCACGACAACCCGGTCAGTCCAGCACCGATGACAGCCGCCCGTTGAGTCACATCTCACCAACCCAGCCACGCGCTGACGTCCATCACGCCCATTAACGGGCTTCAACAACCCAGAAGCTGCCAAGGGATGCCCGAATGACGCCACGCCAGTTTTGAGTATCAGCTCACATCATAACGAGCAAACGCGTCGAATCGGTTCAGCACGCAACAAATGATGTTGGGTTGTAGCAAGGAACTCAAGCGTATTTCCCAAGATGCACAAAGAATTCGTGCGGTAAAACGTCGACGATTCTAGTGTGCTAGTTCTACTGTGACAGTCGGTTTGTGAACTCCATCGATCAATTGGCCAAAACAATGACGCCGCAGGCAATCCGGGCACCCGCGTTGCCTTCGGGCTCGGAGAGGTAGTCGTCGGCTTTTTCAAATAAGATGAGCGACGTGCCGTCGGCGTCAAAAATCGATTCTTCCGCATCGCGGTTGAGCGTGACAAACGGCGAGATCAGCTCGACTTCAACTTCGCCCGATGGGCCAACGAAGATGTTGGGCAGGTCGCCGACCATGGGGCCTTCGTCGTTGAGATAGCCGTGCTTGGCACCCAGTGGGTTGTAAATGGCGCCCGCAGACTTGAAATCCGCTTCGCATTTGCCGGTCTCGTGAACATGCAGACCGTGTTGACCCGGCGTCAGACCCTTGAACTTGAAGCGCATCAAAACGCCAGCGGTGGTCTCGACCATGCGAACGGAGCCAGTATCGCGGCCGTCCAAAGTCTTGAATTCAGCTTGGGCTTTTTGACCTGCGGCCATGGCCGGGAAACACACCCACACGGTGCCGACCACGGCGACGCCAATCCGCAAACCCAAACGCATACCTGAAGCCCCCGTCGTCGTGTCTGAACTGTAGCGATAGAGGCTCTTGGCACAGCTGCCAAGGCCGCCATCGACTTACTGCGGCAACACAATCCAACTGTCGAGATCGAGCACCACACCCTCGGCATAGTCGCCAGCCGGTGTTTTGTAGGGGAACGCGGCGCATGAGGCATTCTTGACCGCGACCTGGCGAATACGAAGCGCGCCGACGTCGGTGCGGCCAGGAAGCGCTGATTTGTCGAGAATTTCCGACCACGCATAAATGGTGTCGCCGCCAAAGCACGGCGCTATGTGGCGACCGCCGTTGATGGCGGCGATATGAAACGCGTTGCCGAGCCCGTTGAAGGAGAGCGCACGCGCGAGCGAAAGAACAACGCCGCCGTACACGAGCCTGCGGCCAAAGCGGCCCTGGCCCTCGGTATGCTGGTTAAAATGAACTTTGGCCGTGTTCTGATAAAGCCGGGTCGCTGTCTGGTGCTCGGCCTCCTCGAGCGTCATGCCATCGACGTGGTCGATCTTTTCCCCGATGACATAGTCATCGTACCGGTGCGGCGATCCTGACAGCGCGAAGTCGAAGTTGGCGATGGTGAGCGGGGGAACAGCCGTCGCGAGGTCTTCGGGCGCGACACGCTCGGGAAGTTTGGGCACGATCGGCTCAGGAGCGAGCGAAGCCTTGTCGCGTTTGCGGACCATGACCCAGCGCGTGTAGGTCAAGACCACGTCGCCATGCTGATTGCGGCCCGTTGAGCGGACGGTGACGGTGCCGGTCTCACGGTTGGAGTTTTCTTTGAGTCCGATCACTTCCGACACTGAAGACAGCGTGTCACCGGGATAGACCGGTGTTACGAACCGGCAGTCGGCATAGCCGAGGTTGGCGATGGCGTTGAGCGAGATGTCGGGCACGGTCTTGCCAAACACAACGTGGAACACGAGCATGTCGTCGAGCGGCGCGCGGGGATAGCCGATCGCGGTCGCAAAGACATCCGACGATTGGACGGCGAACCGTGGCCCGTAGAGCCCCATATAGAGCGCAACGTCTCCGGATGTGACGGTGCGCGGCGTCGCGTGGCGGATAATTTGGCCGAAGGAAAAATCTTCGAAGTAGTTGCCCGGATTGGTCTTGATCGGCGTCACGTCGGCTCTCCCACAGCGGCCGCCTGCGATGGAGCGGCAAGATCAGCATCCTGCGGACGTTTGTGAGAGCTCAGGTGCCAGGCCGCAACCGCTGGCAGCGTCGCAGGCGCTGGTCCAGACATTCGCAAACGAACCCCAGCTCAAGGATTTGAGCGTTTTTCGACCAAGGAACTGGAGGTCTGGAGGCTGGGCCTCCAGCAGGCGGCGGGGCTTGGCCCCCGCTCGCGAAGCCAACGTCGATTGCAGCCAAGACAGCCCGAAAACTTACAAGCCGCACAGCTCGGCGGTTGCGATGCATGTTTTGAGGCCGAACCCGACCGCCAGGGGATAGGGCCCGCACACGACTTTCGGCCGATCCTCGCGCACGGCCCGATAGCCGGCCCGGAGCATGTAGCCACGTAATTCCTGAACATCGTATTTCAGCGACGCCAATGCCGACAACCGCGAGTCCGCAAGACCAGGCGCCACGGCCCGCGCAACGGCTTGTTCGCACCCCCGACGCGCAGCCGCCGCTGGACGCGGGCCATCGCCGGAACAGGCGGAAAGGGTCAACGCGATCGCAATCGGCACGACGGTGTGGCAGCAACGCATTGAAACGCCCCGAACTCGAACACATCGGCCCCGACACTAAACCTGCGCGTGTTAGCGCGCGGTTAAGCCGATGTTGCTGGGTGTTTCAGGCGTGAACGAGGCCCCAATGCGGCTCAACTACGCCCTTCCGCGGCCTCATCCAGGCTCATCTCGCCAATGGCTTCGGCGATCGCAACCGTGCGCAAAGCCATCACAAGATGGAGGCGTTCCACCATGCGGCCATCGACGGTGATGACACCTTTCTTGTCGTTGCCGGGAAGGTGGAAGGCATTGATGATTGTGCGCGACCAGGCGACTTCCTCGGCGGTGGGCTGGAAGATGTCGTTGCATGGGCCGACCTGCGAGGGATGGATGAGCGTTTTGCCGTCCATGCCGAGGGTGCGCCCATGCTCGCACTCGGCGCGAAAGCCCACATCGTCGCGGAACTCGTTGTAAACACCGTCGATCACGTCGAGGCCATAGGCACGTGCAGCGACCAAGGTAAATGCCAGCCAGGGCACGACGGCGAACCGGTCGTGCGACATG
>JBBRKD010000086.1:0-6701 GCA_038218255.1 Hyphomicrobiales bacterium
GGCGTCGGCTCCTGCAAACTGCTGCGCCCAGTGCCACGTCCAGTTGTAGGTTTGGAACACCTGCTCCGACGTGCCCGCGCGCACAAACAGCGCCGTCCAGTCCGCTTCAAGCGCTGAGAGGCCATCCACGCTTCCAACGACGCTGACACTCAGATCGAGAACGAGCTCAACGCCCGTTTCATCAACGCCCGTGCCCTCGCCTATCGCCCGCACACCGCCAGCAACCGCCTCGAGCCGCACCGCATGAACCCACGTTGCCGCCGCCGTCGCCACGCGCACCTCCCCTGCTAAAACAGGGGTTAGCAAAGCATATTTTGTGCCACGTAAGGTTAAGCCGACCGTTTCAAATGTAGGCAATTTCCACGAGCGCTAAGCCCATCAGCGCTAGGGATACGGCCCACAAAACCACGCGCCCGCGCACGGTGTCTCCAGCCTGTTTCATAAACAGCAACGCCGCGATCGTCAGCCCGCCCGCGAGATTGATGACGAGTGAGCCGCCCAGACCAAGCCCGTGGCCGAGTTTGACACTGTTTTCCATGTAGGTTGCAACCGCAAGCCCGAGCAGAACGGCACCCAGCAACCGCGGCCAGAACGCCGTCTCAGCCTTTGGCAGCCCGAGAATTTTGATGACCGTGAGCGGAAACGACAGCAAAACCACGCCGCCCGCCAACTTGGCGACGAACTCTATCCACAACATCTGAAGCATGAGGGCCCTCCCGGCACAAAAGGTCGGGGCGAAGGCCGATCAGAGATTATTGGTCGGGAGCGTTGGCGACTTGTATGCGCCCGCGCTGCCTGTACCGTCGAACAGCCCACCAGAACCGGCAAACAGCCCACCGTCATCGTCCGCGTCGGGATCTTTGAACGGCAGGCCCGGCGCGTAGTCGCCGGCGAGGTGGCGCGCGAGGTCGGCCTTCACGTGCGCATTGCGGGCGGTCGAACAGTAGGCTTCGTCGACCGAGATAGCTTTCGTCGTGCCGTTAAATGAGCTCGAATAGACCTTGTCGAGCTTGGCGAGCTCGGCAACATCGACCCCGCCCTGGCTGCCTTCAGACGCAAGGAAATTCGCTTTCAGCTTGGCGGTATCAAGATTGAACCCGCAACGCTGTGCCTTGGCGGCGACCCGACTCACCTGCAGCGACCGGCTTGTCGGATCATTACGCACAACGGGGGCTGCCGCTGGCGCCACCTTGGCAGCCTCTGCGTCTGGCTTTGAGCCAAACAGCGATCCGGTCGTCAAGCTCGGCAACGGCGCATTCGCGCATCCAGCGAGCACCGCACACAGCGTTCCAATGCTTGCAAACGCCAGGGTCGATCGCATCATGGTGTCACCGCGCCGGTTGTAGCGATTCTCGTCGGATGACTGTTGCCCTAGCCATGCGGCGGGTCAATGGCGAACGGTCATGTTTCCGGTCACAGTTGACTGCGAGGGTTTACAGGGTGCCGTTTCAGCGCATCAATTCGCGCATGGCAGCGTCTAGGCCTTCAAGCGTTAAGGGGTACATGCGACCTCCGAGCGCCTGCTGGATCATCTGGGTGGACTGCGTCCATCGCCAATGATCGGGCGGATTGGGGTTGAGCCACACGCAGCGCGGATACAGGTCCGTGACCCGCTTCAGCCAAACGTGGCCAGCCTCTGGATTCATGTGCTCGACGCTGCCGCCAGCGACCGCGATCTCGTAGGGGCTCATCGCGGCATCGCCGACAAACATTACCTTGTAGTCGGCACCGTAGGTGTGGAGCACGTCGAACGTCGGCGTACGCTCGGTCCAGCGCCGGGCGTTGTCGGTCCAGACATATTCATACAGGCAGTTGTGGAAATAGTACTGGGCAAGGTGCTTGAACTCGGAGCGAGACGCGGCAAACAGCTCCTGCGCAATCTTCACATGGTCGTCCATCGAGCCGCCGATGTCGAAGAACATCAGCACTTTCACCTGGTTGCGGCGCTCCGGCCTCAGCGCGATGTCGAGATAGCCCTTGTGGGCCGTGCCGCGAATGGTCTCGTCGAGATCGAGTTCGTCGGCAGACCCTTTGCGGGCGAACTGGCGCAAGCGGCGCAGTGCAACCTTGATGTTGCGGGTGCCGATCTCCTGGCTGTCGTCCAAATCCTTAAATTCGCGCTTGTCCCACACCTTGATCGCGCGACGGTGGCGGCTTTCCTTCTGCCCGATGCGGATGCCGGCTGGATTGTAGCCATACGCCCCGAACGGCGAGGTGCCCCCGGTCCCGATCCATTTGTTGCCGCCCTGATGGCGGCCCTCTTGCTCGGCGAGCCGCTCGCGGAGCGCCTCCATGATCTTGTCCCAATCGCCGAGCGCCTCGATCTTGGCGCGCTCCTCGTCCGACAGATAGAGCTCAGACATAGCGCGCAGCCAATCGGCTGGGACGTCAACCGGGCTCGTGCCGTCGCCACCAACCTGTTCGAGCCCGCGAAACACATGGGCGAAGACGCGGTCGAAGCGGTCGAGATGGCGCTCGTCCTTCACGAGGCAGGCGCGTGAGAGATAATAGAAATCCTCGACCTGCCGACTTGCAAGGTCGGCCGACAGCGCCTCCATCAGCGTGAGATACTCTTTGAGCGTCACCGGCACCTTGGCCGCACGCAGATCGTGAAAGAAGGTGGTGAGCATGGCCGGGGGTTTCGTTCAACGCTTGGAGATCAGCTCGGCGATGATCCTGGGGAGGGCGTCCACCTTGGCGTCCAACAGGTCGAACCGCTTGTCGATTTGCTCGAACCGGCAATCTATGTCCTCGAAGCGCGCGTGCATGTAAAGCTGAACGTCGCGCAGTTGCCCAGAAATGAACTCGAAGCGACCCTCAAGTTGCGAAAGCGGCATTTCGGCAAGGTCGAACCGACGACGCAGCTCTCGGACTTCGTTTTGGAGTTCGACGCTCATCGCCACCTCATTGTATGTGCCGACGACATACCACAATCGCGGCGCGCTGTACCATCGGGCCGACTAAAAAGCGGCCCCCACGAAAAAAGCCGCCCGGTGAGGGGCGGCTTTTCCGTTGAGTTCGATATAACGCAATCAGACGCGAGAACTCAAAGTCGGACGATCAGAAGTTGATGATCGCGCCAGCCTTGACGAGCTGAGCATCTTCAAAGCCCGGCTTGCCTGCAACACCGTTACAGACGCTGCCAGCCGTGCCGCCAACGCGGCAGGAGAAGTCAGCTTCGTAGTGGCGGTAGTTGAGGAACAGCGACATCGCAGCCGCATCGATTTCCTGGACGAGGCCAACGCCGTATTGCGTGAGGGTCGACTTCGTAACGCCGTTCAGGAACAGTGCGTTCGAGAACTTGTCCTTGTTTTCGCCGTACTCACCGTAAAGCACCGTCGCACCGTAGGGCAGGAACTTCTGGCGGATACCAGCCTTGAAGTAATAGCTCTCGGCATCCTTTTGCTGTTGGCCAGCAAACCTTGCGCCCGTCACATCGTTATAGTCTTTGCCGTAGGCACCATAAGCGAACAGACCGGTCGGCACGTGCTGGATATAGGCACCAGCTTGAAGAGCCGCCGACTGCTTGCCACCGCGAAGCTTCTCGGCAAGTTCCTTAGCGCCCGCACCGTTATCGTCGGTGTTCTCATAATATCCAATGGCGGCAGCGAGCTTGAAGCCGCTGAATTCGCCAGCGTAACGGCCAGCGACGGCCCAGGTATCGTCTTCACCCCACGAAGCCGACCCGGAGAACCCAGCAAACGTCGGCGTGTCGTAGCGCACGTTGTTGTTGGGGACGCCATCGCAGTCGATACCGAGGCCCACGCCGTCACCGTTGAAGCTCTGGCAGGTTGCCAACGAACCCCAGTTGCTAACCTGCACGCCCGAGCCCTTGCGGCGGAGCGCAAAGCCGTTGATATCGTACATGATGTAGTTTGCAAAAATCAGCGAGCCCGAACCGTCCGGCAGGAGGGCGACGTTATCGGCCGCCGACGACTGCGTACCAACCGAGAGCTTGCCGAGGCTCTCGCTCTTCAAGAACCAGAACGACTGGATCACGGCCAAGCCGCGACCTGCGTTATCAGCGTTCGCGTTGACGGCAAGGTTTTCATTGCTGACGACTTCGACGTGCAGCATGTAGCCAGCCGACACATCCGGCGAGATCTTGGCCGAACCGGTGAGCTTGAAATTCGAGTTCAGCGTCGAACCGAGGTCAGAAACGTAGGCGTTCTTTTCAACGCCGTCGTCCCAGTAGGAAACCTGCTGGGAAACCCAACCGGTGATGGTCAGCGAAACCTTACGGTTGCCCTTGCGGACAGTCGTGGCTTCGAGTTCTGCGATCCGCTCTTCGAGATCGGCGCAGCAATTGCCGCCAAGGTCAGCTGCGTTCGCACCGGTGACACCGGCGAGAACACCAACCGCCGCGAGGGCGCTGAGGCTCAGATACTTCATTGTCTACTCCCGTCTGCTTCCAACTTGCTCGGGACGGACGCCGCATAACGCAGCCGCCCCACGATTATTAAGTCCACTCTCACGCTGATGCCCGAAGTCCATCGATCCAGTAAGATCAACCGCCTCGACTGAACCCTGGTTGCATCGCCCCATGTGAGGGCACCGAACCACGGGCTCGAATGCTCGTTTCCAAAGTGACCTTAGACAAAGATCGTATGCCTAGGAAATAGGCTTGACGACCAACCTGAAATATTGAGCACAGGATGTGTCCGATTCGACACGACCCTCTGACGACGATCTCGCGACAACCAACAAGTTGAACTTACTCAATAATTCAAAAATTTTGCAACCTGGCACAGCCTGGCCCCATCGGCAATCCGTCGCCACCGAGCCGCCCAATTTTTACGATCAGCGTGCGGGCCAACGTTTGTTATCAAGCCCGATGTGCTGCGTTGGTCCGTCTCGCAGAGGATCTCCACAGACGCCCTGGCGCTAACGCGCTCCGCTTCGCGGAAGAACATTGTTGCAATGCAGCAACATTTTCTCGCTGCGCAAAAAAACCTGCATCCCCAGATGCGTGGTGTCCTAAAATCTGCGAAAAGCTCATATTTGCCGACGCAGCGGGTGCGTTGGCTGCAGGTCATCTCGCACGGGCACCAACCGCACTGCATCAACGCTGCGAGCAACTAATCAGGGTCGTCAGCTGAACGCGGCAGGCAAAACGGGATGGCAAACCGGGATGGCAAACCGGAGCCGCCAAAACCAAGCAGCAACGGCGGCTGCAAACCAGTAGTTGACCAGAGAACCACCGAGGGCGGAACGCGAGCGAATGACCACCGACATCCAGGCCTCAGCAGAAAACGATGAACCGACCTCTGATCAGGCCGCGTTCAGCCGCCGCGACGCATTAGGCTTGGCTGGCACATGGGCCGTGCTCGCGGCCGTGGCGGAGTTCGCGTCAACACTCCCAGCATTCGCACAAACGCCAAACACCGCTGACGTCGTCGAGACGATCACGCCCGATCATGTCAAGAAGCTTGCCGAAAAGTTGAGCCGTGCCGATTTTGTGCGACCGCGCATCGACGCGCCCGAACCGTTTAGCAACCTCACCTACGACCAATATCGTGACATCCGCTTCCGGCCCGAGCAAGCGACATGGCGCGGCGAAAAGCTCGACTATGAGCTTCAGTACCTACCGCTGGGGTATCTTTTCAATGTCCCCGTCGAAGTTTGGATCGTCGAGGGCGGCAAAGCGCGCGCCCTGAAGGCCGATGGTCACCTCTTTGCGTTCGGTCCTTTGATCGGCAAGGGGCCAGAAGCCGCCCCGTATGGTTTTTCGGGTTTGCGCATCCATGGCCCGATCAACCGGGCCGATGCCTATGACGAATATGTCGTGTTCCAGGGTGCAAGCTATTTCCGCGCAACCGGGCGGGGCCAGACCTATGGCATTTCGGCACGCGGCCTCGCGATCAACACCGCACGTGCAGGCGGGGAAGAATTCCCGCTCTTTCGTGGCTTCTGGATTGAAAAACCCAAGGCCGGGTCGAACGAAATCGTCGTCAACGCGTTGCTTGATAGCCCGTCCACAACCGGCGCTTACCGCTTCGCCATCCAACCGGGCGTCGCAACCCTCATGGACATCGATGTGACCCTCTATCCGCGCAAAGCCCTCCAGCATGTCGGCATGGCGCCACTGACGAGCATGTTTCTCACGGGTCCTGCCAACCGCCGCATCCACGGCGACTTCCGCCCGTCGATCCACGACAGCGAAGGCCTCGTGATCATCAACGGCATGGGCGAACGCATCTGGCGTCCGCTGACCAACCCAAAAAAATTGCAGGCCAGTGCTTTCATCGACAAAGACCCCAAGGGGTTTGGTCTCAGCCAGCGTGATCGTAACTTTGACAATTTCGAAGATCTCGAAGCGCACTACGAAAAGCGCCCGACACTTTGGGTCGAGCCCAAGGGTGGCTGGGGCGATGGCTACGTCGAGCTGATCGAGATTCCAGCCGATGACGAGATCCACGACAATATCGTCGCCTACTGGAAGCCAGCCAAGGAACTGGAGGCTGGAAAGTCCTATACCTATGCCTACCGGCTCCATTGGATCGAAGCGGTGCCGGTCGCGTGGTCAGGCGCGCGCGTCCTTAAAACACGCATCGGCAATACCCGCAAACCCGACACAAAGCTGTTCGTCATCGATTTTGACGGCCCAAGCGTGAAAGACATCCGCGAACTCCC
Source organism: Hyphomicrobiales bacterium (assembly GCA_038218255.1). Lineage (GTDB taxonomy): Bacteria > Pseudomonadota > Alphaproteobacteria > Rhizobiales > Hyphomicrobiaceae > JANXVY01. The sequence goes on from JBBRKD010000086.1 coordinate 6,634, forward strand.
CCTTGCCGTCATACAGGCGAGCGCGGGAGCCGTTGCCAACGTGGTGGTTCAACGCCATCCCGACATTG
>JBBRKD010000087.1:0-6698 GCA_038218255.1 Hyphomicrobiales bacterium
AACCGACACCCGGTTTCTCGTCATCACGCACCATCCGATGACGATGTCGCGGACGAACCGGCTGTTTGGCGTGACCATGGCGGAAAAAGGCATTTCCCAGCTGGTGTCCGTCGATCTCGAAACGGCCGTGCGCTTCCAAGAAGCGGGCTGAGTACACGTCAAGATAGAGCCTGCATATTTTTCATCCTGAAGCTGCGCTTCAGGCGGCAATCAGTGTCATTTTTTCAGAAATCCTCCCGGCTGAAAGAAGTCATTAAGGGCTGTCCCGTAATCATACGTTCAGCGGGCAAGTGTGTTGGCGTCGGTCCCCTCGGCAAACCGGACGAACCGGTCGAGTTACAGTCTTTGTCAGTTGAGGAAGTATCACCATGTTCAAGACATCTATCATCACCGTCGCCGCCGTCGTGGCTCTGGGAACCACGGCAGCGCTTGCAGGCACCGCCACCGTTTCGACGAACGCAACCGGCCAGCTCAAAGTTTCGGCCAACATCACCTCGAGCTGCACGGCCGCCGACGTCCCCGTCACCTTCGGCAACAAAACGTCCACCAGCATCCTGGGCGCATCGCTGAACCCGACGCTCATCGTCGTGTGCGATCCTGGCACCGAGTTTGCCGTTGCCCTCCCGCTGAGCGCGAACGCCGCCGGTGCGCAACGCCGCATGAAGGCTCAGTTCTCGCCCGACTATATCTCCTACGATCTCTTCGTGGACGCAGGCTTCACCACCAAATTCGATACGGTCATCGTGAACGGCACGACGGTCACCGGCCAAGCCGGCACCGCAACGCCCGGTGGCGTTGGCACTGGCAACATCCCGTTCTGGGCGGTTGTTCCCGCCGCTCAAGCCACGCCGATCCCGGCCAACTACTACGATGACGTCACGATCACCATCGGCTATTGAGCCGGCCGGTTTACGCAACGACAACGTGAGACATAACATGCGCTTCTGGACGCCGTTCTTGACGATTTCCGGATTGGTTTGTGCGGCGTCCAATCCCCTTTCTGCAGCCTCCCTCCAGGCGGCTCCGACCACGTTTGAACTCTCGGCTGGTAAAGCGGCCGAGACACTCACGCTGTCCAATCCTGGATCGACGCCGTTGACGGCGCAGGTCCGGGTTTATCGCTGGTCGCAGGTCGATGGCGAGGACAAGAACGAGCCGACGACCGATGTGGTTGCGAGCCCGCCCATGGTGACAGTGGCTCCTGGCAAGGATCAGATCGTTCGGATCGTGCGGGTTGCCAAGCGCCCGGTGGGTGCGGAAGAAACCTATCGCATCATCGCGGATGAATTGCCGACCCGCGATCCGGCGAGCCCGATCTCTGTCAACTTCAATTATCAGTATTCCATTCCGCTGTTCCTGGTGCCTGAGCAGGCCGGAAAATCGAAAGTGAACTGGATCGTCGAGAAGCGCGGGAACGCGACGTTCCTGACGGCCAGCAACATGGGCAACCGGCGCGTGCGCGTCGGCGGGCTGACCGTGAAAACGGCAGCTGGCAAAGAGTTCGTCGTGGGTAAGGGTTTGAACGGATACGTTCTCGCCGGTTCGAGCAAGCGTTGGTCTCTGCCAAGCACCCTGGTGCTCGGCGGTAATGGACCCTTGAACATCACAGCCCGAAGCGACGAAGGACCCATCAATGCACAGGCCCAGGCACAGGCCAGCGCGAACCGCTGACCGCCTGCTGGCCGCGTTGATTGTTCTTGGCTGGATGCTCGTCCCGCTCTGGCCTGCCCTGGCAAACGGACAGTCAGGTGTAGTGCTCGCTGGATCTGAAGCTCAGTTGCAGCTTGAGGTCTTGATCAACGGTCATGCGGCCAACACGATCGCACCCATTACACAGCATGCCGACGGCACGCTCTCGACGACGCGCGCCGTGTTCGACGACCTCGATCTGGCGCTGCCGGGCGAGGGCGCACCTGGGGACGTGGTCCGTCTCGATGCCGTGGCGGGCCTGACCTATCGGTACGATCAGCAGCGGCAGACGATTGATCTTACGATGCCAGAGGGCATGCGGCGGGCGAAGAGCTATGACGCGCGGGTGGACAAAAAAACGGTGCAGGCCGGTGTTGCCGACTATGGCGCGTTGGTGAACTATTCTTTGTATTCGAGCGCGCAGCAGGGCCTGAACAAGCAGACGTCAACAGGCCGGTATTTGGGGTTTAACGGCGTCAATGCGACACTTGATGGTCGCTTCATCACGCCGTTTGGCACGCTCAATCAATCGGGCTTGGTTGGAACGGTGCCGGGCCAGCGGTTCAACTATTCGACCGGCCAATCGGGGTCGGACGTCGAAGCGCTGCGCTATGCGACGACGTTTACCCGCGTCGATCCCGAAAGCCTGATGACGTACCGGTTCGGCGATGCGGTGGCGGGCGGCCTCAGTTGGACGCAGCCTGTGCGCATGGGTGGTCTCCAGGTGCAGCGCAATTTCACGGCGCGCCCCGACATCATCACGCAGGCGTTGCCGTCATTTTCGGGCAGTGCTGCGGCGCCCTCGACGGTTGATGTCTATGTCAACAACATCAAGACCTATTCGCAAGCGGTCGGTGCCGGGCCGTTCCAGTTGTCAAACATTCCAACGCCTGCGGCCAACGGAGAAGCCCGCATTGTCATTCGCGATGCGTCGGGCCGCGAAGTGGAAACCAAGCAGGCGTTCTACAACGCGCCCACTCTGCTGAGGCCGGGATTGTATGAGTACTCGGCGGAGGCTGGGTTTGCGCGGTATAATTATGGGATCGCGTCGAATGACTACGGCACGAGCCCGATCGGGACGGTGACGCTGAGGACGGGGATGACCGATTGGCTGACGCTTGAAGCGCATGCCGAAGGTGGACTGGGCCTCGCCAATGGCGGGGCCGGTGTTGTTGTGAACGTGCTCGATCATGTGGTGGTGTCGGCGGCGGTCAGCGGAAGCCGCCGGTCCGATGGCGGGACTGGTTTGCAGCTTTACGGCGGCTTTGACACCCAAGTCGGGATCGTGACGGTTCACGGGTCGACGACGCGCGCGCTCGACAAATATGAAGACCTGGCAGTGGCGACGGCCCGGCTGCGGCCGACGACCGCTTTTGAAGCGGAGCGCGAGGCGAACGCGCGCGCCAACACCCGCTACGACATCGACTATCGCCCGTTTTCCTCGCGCGACACGCTCAGCGTGGCGCTGCCGATTGCGTTCGATCGGTCAACCATCAGCGCAACCTACGTGCGTTCTGAATACACTGACCGGCCAACCGATCAGATCATGTCGGTCTCCTATTCTCGTCCCCTGATCGCTGGCGCGACGTTGTTTGCGACCGCCTATACGCGCGTGGACGAAGTTAAAAACACAGGGTTCTACGTCGGTGCCTCCATGCCGATCGGCGATCTCTCGACGGCGGTCGGCGTGACAAAATCTGCCCAAGGCATCACGGTTGCAGCGGATGCATCAAAGCCGCTGGGAACCGAGCCTGGAAATTGGGGCTGGCGCGTGCGCGACGCGGAAGGAGCCAACGCCAACCGTCAGGGCGCGATCGCCTATCGCAGCACGGCTGCCCGCATGGAAGCGAGCATCCAGCAGGACGAGACGAGCGTGCGGCAGACGGCGGAAGTGTCAGGCGCCATTGTTTCGATGGGCGGCAACATTCATTTCGCCAACACCATCGATGACGGTTTTGCGGTCGTAAACGCTGGCACGTCGGGCGTGCGCGTGATGTCGGAAAACCGCTTCGTGGGGGAAACCGACGACAACGGTCACCTCCTGGTGCCGGGGTTGCGATCGAACCAGTTGAACACGATCTCCATCGACCCGACGAACCTCTCGATCAGCGCCGAAGTAGACGAGCCGACGAAGCAGGTCGTTCCGGCGTTCAAGAGCGGCGTTTATGTGGACTTCAAGGTGAGGCGCGAGGGCACGTCTGCGATCGTGATCTTCAAGAAGGCCAACGGCGCCTATGTGGATGCGGGGACGCAAGGCGCGCTGACAGCGTTGGGCGAAACATTCCTTGTGGGCTATGAGGGTCAAGCGTTCATCAGGAACCTGCAGCCCGACAACACGGTGACGATCGGGGCGGGGCAGGCGGGATGCACGGCGTCGTTTGAGTTCGTTGCCAAGCGCGATACGCAGGTTGTTGTCGGGCCGGTGGTTTGCAAGTGAGCGTATTATTGAACAATCAGGATCGTGAGCGACCGATGCCGACCAGATTTCTGCCACGCGTGGTGATGGCTTTGACGGTGACCTTGACGGTTGCCTTGGCTGTGGCTTTGGGATCGGGGCGCGCGCATGCCCAAGCTTGCAACATTGCGGTCGCCGATCTGAATTTCGGCGCGATCCGGGTCGCTGCGGGACCGATCGCAGAGACAACGACGAAGGTCGAAGTGAGCTGCACGGGGCAGGCGGGGGAGACTATCCGGCTGTGCCCGACCCTGGCAGCGGTGACTGGGGGCAACGCGAAGGAGACCTTGCTCAGAAAAATTGGATCGCCCGCCGATACCATCCAATATGCGCTGTATTCCGATCCAGGGCGGACGGTGCCGTGGAGCCAGGGGGTCGACATCCCGTTGGACGTCAACGGCAATGGCAAGGGATCGGCGACAGTTTACGGACGCCTCACGGCCGTGCGCGGTGTGACACGCGTCGGCACCTATGAGGTCGTGGTCGATCTTGGCTGGGTTGGCGACTATGTTGTGGGCCCGGCGGTGTGTAATGGCCCTGCAGGTGCGATTGCGAGAGCTGCGGTCAAAGCTGCGCCATCGAAAGTTGTCTCGACCGCGAAGAAGTAGGCGGCGGAAGACCTTAGAAAGCGGCGACCTGTCAGCTCCGCCAGCGGCGCTGCAGGTCGGTGAGGTGGGCGGCGAGGCTGAGCGCGAAGCAGGCGGCAATGGCTGGCAGGCCCCAGCCACCGAGCATGGCGCGCAACGCCAGCAGAAGCCCACCGCCGGCCAACAGGTTTGCGATTACGGCTGCGGGCGCGATGCCACGCCCGGTCATATGGTGGTAGGCGACGAGCGCAAGCCCCTCCGCCACCATGAACGCGAGAATGATATCGACGAACAGGCCGCCGGTGACGAGGGTTGGAAGAGCGGTTGTGTCCATGATGTCGCCACGCGAGTGCTAAGAGGGCGCAAGGTTAGTGGGCCTTGCGTTTCCACGGTGAGATCAGCTCGAGCAGATGGGCTGTGTCTTTGAGGAAGATGCGGACGTGCGCCATCGGGTCTTTGCGCGTGAGTTCCTTGTTCATGTAGCTCTCCCACGTCAGGCGCTGCACGTCCGGGTCGGCGCACATGGTCACGAAGCGCTCGCGGCGCTTGTCGTTGGCGTACCAGAAGTACTGCATGATCCCGAGGACCCAGAACGTGGTGCCGTGCATCTTCATGAAACGACGGCGCGCGTTGCCGAGCTGGCGCGCATTGCCGAGTGCGAGGAAATCATCGACGGCGTCGGCGGCGAGCCGTCCACCAAGCATGGCGTAGTAGATGCCCTCGCCGGATGCCGGGGCAACGACGCCGGCAGCATCCCCGGCCAGCACGATGTCACGGCCGTTGTCCCACTTCTTGGCGGGCTTCATCGGGATGGGGGCACCTTCGCGACGGACGGTTTCAGCGCCTGTCAGGCCAGACGCCTCGCGCAAAGCTGCCGTTGCATGCTTGAGCGAGAAGCCTTTGACCGCGCTGCCGACGCCGACGCTGGTCGTGTCGCCGTGGGGAAAAATCCAGCCGTAGAAGTCAGGGGACACGGTGCCCTGATAGTAGACGTCGCAGCGCGTGGGGCTAAAGCCGGTCTCAGCCGACGCAGGTGCCGACACGGTCTTGGGCGAGCGGACGATCTCGTGATAGGCGAACACATAGGGAATGTTGGCCGCAGCCGGTACGTGCGCGCGTGCGACGGCTGAATTGGCACCATCGGCCCCGATGACCGATCGGGCCCTGACCTGCAGGAGAGTGCCGTCGCTGGCTTGCGACGTGGACGTCGCGCGGTAGTTAACAATGGCTGTGCCATCGGTGTCCCGCGTGATGGAAACGAAGGTGCCGGTGCGCCTCTCGGCCCCGCTTGCGGCAGCCCTCACCCGCAGCCACTCGTCGAAGTGCTGCCGGTCGACCATGCCGACAAAACCGCCTTCGATCGGCATGTCAACCTCGCGGCCCGACGGCGAGATCATGCGGGCTGCGCGCGCGCGGGCAACGATCAACTCGTCAGGGATTTCAAAGTCGCGGACGAGGCGGGGCGGCACGGCCCCCCCGCATGGCTTGATGCGGCCTGCCCTGTCGAGCAGCATCACGCGATGGCCCTGGCGGGCGAGATCATTGGCAGCCGTTGCGCCAGAGGGTCCACCGCCGACGACGACGCTATCAAAGGTTTCCAGTGTCGACATGTAAGAGCCTCCTTCTAAACAGGGTTTTTGGGCGGCCGCGATCATTCGGCAGCGACCAGGGTGGCGTTGTGCGGTGTGACGGGGGCAGATGAGGTGTGGTCGCGCGGAGCGCATCGTGCGGCGTAGACAAAAAGTGCGGCTTGGCCGAGCAGGACGAGTGCGTAGGCCTCGCCAGGAGAGGTAAAGAGCGCGCGGGCAAGATCGGTCGCGCCAGCGCCCATGACACCGCCAAGGCCGGCCGCTATGCCTTGCGCTGCACCCCAGGTGCCCATGCGGACACCTTCCGTGTTGGCTTTGCCACGGCCCGCGAGTGTCATCATCCAGGCAATGGCTGCAATCGAGAACACGCCGTTGGCA
>JBBRKD010000088.1:0-6688 GCA_038218255.1 Hyphomicrobiales bacterium
TCCTTGCCGCGCTCGTGAATGCCGTCGAGCATTTCCTGGATCTGCTTGCCAAGACCGCGCGCGGCCCAGCCGAGGTGGGTCTCGAAGATCTGCCCGACGTTCATCCGGCTCGGCACGCCGAGCGGGTTGAGCACGATGTCGGCATGGGTTCCGTCCTCAAGGAACGGCATGTCCTCGATCGGCAGGATGCGGCTGATCACGCCCTTGTTGCCGTGGCGGCCGGCCATCTTGTCGCCCGGCTGCAGCTTGCGCTTCACCGCGACGAACACCTTGACCATCTTGAGCACGCCCGGCGGCAATTCGTCGCCGCGCTCGAGCTTCTCGACCCGGTCCTCGTAGCGCCGGTTGATGGTGCCAAGCGCCTCGTCATATTGCGCCTTCAAGGCTTCGACGTCGGCCTGGCGCTGGTCGTCCTTGACCGCGATCTTCCACCAGTCGTGGCGTTCGACCGCTTCCAAACCCTCATCGTCGATCGTCGCGCCCTTCTTGATCCCCTTGGGCGCCGCGGTCGCGGCCTGGCCCATGAGTGATTCTTTCAGACGCGCGAACACGTTGCGGTCAAGGATCTGCATTTCGTCGTCGCGGTCTTTGGCGAGACGTTCGATCTCTTCGCGCTCAATGGCCATCGCACGTTCGTCTTTTTCGACGCCGTGACGGTTGAAAACGCGAACTTCCACGATCGTGCCGGAGACGCCCGGCGGCAACCGCAGCGAGGTGTCGCGGACGTCGGACGCCTTCTCGCCGAAGATGGCGCGGAGGAGCTTTTCTTCCGGCGTCATCGGGCTTTCGCCCTTGGGCGTGATCTTGCCAACGAGAATGTCGCCAGGATGCACTTCGGCACCGATGTAGACGATGCCGGCTTCGTCGAGGTTTTTGAGCGCTTCTTCCGAGACGTTGGGAATATCGCGCGTGATTTCCTCAGGCCCGAGCTTGGTGTCGCGGGCCATCACTTCGAATTCCTCGATGTGAATCGAGGTGAAGATGTCGTCGGAGACAATGCGCTCCGACATCAAGATGCTGTCTTCGAAGTTGTAGCCCATCCACGGCATGAACGCGACGAGTACGTTCTTGCCGAGCGCGAGATCGCCCAAGTCGGTCGAGGGACCATCGGCGATGATTTCGCCAGCCTTCACGCTGTCACCCACGTTCACCAACGGACGCTGGTTGATGCAGGTATTCTGGTTGGAGCGCTGGAACTTGCGCAGACGATAGATGTCGACGCCGGGCTTCGACGGATCGGCTTCTTCGGTTGCCCGGATCACGATACGCTGGGCGTCCAACTGATCGACGATGCCTGTGCGGCGGGCCGCGATCGCAGCGCCCGAATCACGCGCCACCACTTCTTCCATGCCGGTGCCCACGAGCGGGGCTTCGGCGCGGATCAGCGGCACGGCCTGACGTTGCATGTTCGAGCCCATGAGGGCGCGGTTCGCGTCGTCGTTTTCGAGGAACGGGATCAGGGCTGCGGCAACCGAAACAAGCTGCTTTGGCGACACGTCGATGTAGTCGACCTTGTCGATTGGGGCAGGCAACACGTCGCCCTTGTAGCGGCAGATCGTGTTCTCGCCGACGAGCTTGCCCTTGGCGTCGACTTCGGCGTTAGCCTGGGCGACGTAATGGCGCTCTTCTTCGGCGGCCGACAGGTACGCGACCTCGTTCGTCAGCTTTCCGTCGACGACGCGGCGGTAGGGGCTCTCGATAAAGCCGTATTTGTTCACGCGCGCAAACGTCGCGAGCGAGTTGATCAGGCCGATGTTGGGCCCTTCCGGCGTCTCGATCGGGCAGATGCGACCGTAGTGCGTTGGATGCACGTCGCGGACTTCAAAGCCCGCACGCTCGCGTGTCAGACCACCGGGGCCAAGTGCCGAAAGACGGCGCTTGTGGGTGATCTCAGACAGTGGGTTCGTCTGGTCCATGAACTGGGAAAGCTGAGATGAGCCGAAGAACTCGCGCACGGCGGCGGCTGCCGGCTTTGCGTTGATGAGGTCTTGCGGCATCACGATGTCGATGTCGACGGAGCTCATGCGCTCCTTGATTGCGCGCTCCATGCGGAGCAGGCCGACGCGGTACTGGTTCTCCATCAGCTCGCCGACCGAGCGCACGCGCCGGTTGCCGAGGTTGTCGATGTCGTCGATCGCGCCCCGCCCGTCGCGCAGATCGACCAGCGTCTTGATGACCGCGATGATGTCTTCGCGACGGAGCACACGCACCGTGTCTTCGGCCGTCGTCTCCAAACGCATGTTCATCTTCACCCGGCCGACGGCCGAGAGATCATAGCGTTCTGAATCAAAGAACAGCCCGTGGAACAGCGTGGTCGCCGTTTCATAGGTCGGCGGCTCGCCCGGGCGCATGACCCGGTAGACGTCCATCAACGCTTCTTCGTGGCTTGAATTCTTGTCGACGTTCAGCGTGTTGCGGATGAACGCGCCGATGTTGACGTGGTCGATGTCAAGGATGTTGAATTCCTTGATCTTCTGGTCTTTCAGTTCAGCGAGGATTTTCTCGTCCAGCTCTTCGCCAGCTTCCGCGTAGATCTGGCCCGTCTCGAGGTTCACGATGTCTTCGGCCAGATACTTGCCCGACAGATCTTCGGACGCGATCAGCACTTCCTTCAGGCCGCTCTCGCCCAGCTCGCGTGCCTTACGCGCGGTTATTTTTTCACCGGCCTTGGCGATCACTTCGCCGGTCTTGGCGTCTTTCAACTCGACTGTGGGCGTCACGCCGCGCATTTTTTCGGCAACGAAGGGAAGCTTCCAGCCGTGCTTGCTGTCCTTGACCGGGACCATCTTGTAAAACGTCGAGAGGATCTCTTCGTCGTTCAAGCCGAGCGCGTACAAGAGCGTCGTCACCGGCAACTTGCGGCGGCGGTCGATGCGGACGTAAACGACGTCTTTGGCGTCGAACTCGAAGTCGAGCCACGAGCCACGATAGGGGATGATGCGGGCGGCAAACAGCAGCTTGCCGGACGAATGTGTGCGGCCGCGGTCATGGTCGAAGAAGACGCCCGGCGAGCGGTGCATCTGGGAAACGATCACGCGCTCGGTGCCGTTGATGACAAACGTGCCATTCAACGTCATCAGCGGCATGTCGCCCATGTACACGTCCTGCTCCTTGACGTCCTTGATGGACTTGGAGCCGGTCTCTTCGTTCACGTCGAACACGATCAGGCGCAGCTTCACCTTGAGGGGGGCGGCATACGTCATATCGCGCTGCATGCACTCTTCGACGTCGTACTTGGGCGGCTCGAATTCGTAACGCACGAACTCAAGCGTTGCGCGGCCGGAGAAATCCGAGATCGGGAACACTGACTTGAATACGGACTGCAAGCCATGGTCGTCGCGGCGGCCACCCGGCGGTTCCTTGACCATCAAAAAGTCGTCGTAGGAGCTTTTCTGAACCTCGATGAGGTTCGGCATTTTCGCCACTTCTTGTGCGACGCCGAACGTTTTACGGATGCGCTTGCGGCCGTAGATCGTGTCTGCCATGTCCGCTCCTAAAAGAGCAGCGGGTCGGGTGCCCGCTGGTGCTGATCCGAGCCAAGGGTCGCCAAACCCTTGCTCGCATATGCCGTTCAAAACTGAACGGCTTGCCGGAATGCCCTTGTTAAGGCGCACCAGAAAACCGTTATCGCTCCGAGTTGGGGGGGAGTGGAGCGTGGGACGATTGCCCCACTCCCAACTCCCCACCGCTTCGGCTTACTTGACTTCGACGACTGCGCCTTGATCTTCGAGCTGCTTCTTGATCTTGGCAGCTTCGTCCTTCGAGACATTTTCCTTCACGGCCTTGCCGCCGGCTTCGACAAGGTCTTTGGCTTCCTTCAGGCCAAGACCCGTGAGCGCGCGGACTTCCTTGATGACGTTGATCTTCTTGTCGCCGCCCGACTTCAGGAAAACCGTGAATTCGGTCTGGACTTCGGCGGCGGGCGCTGCGGCTGCAGCCGGGCCTGCAACGGCGACGGCTGCGGCTGCCGAAACGCCCCAATGGGCTTCAAGCATCTTCACGAGTTCAGCGGCCTGGAGGACGGTGAGCTTGGAGAGTTCGTCAACATGTTTCTGGAGGTCTGACATTGTGTCGTGTCCTTGATGATGGGGTACGGTTTGAACCAGATGAAACGTGAGACGCCAGCTTCGAGAGTGATGCCGACGTCTAATGAGGCTTTCCACATGGCGCAGGATGTTCCTGCGCCACCGTCATGAACAACCTTCGGCTGGCGCTTCGGCCGTTGCCTTCGCATTGATGACGCGGGCGAGACTTGCGCCGGGCTCCTTGACGATCCGCACCAGTTTGGTTGCGGGAGCGTTGAGCAGGCCGACGATGGTCGCGCGCAGTTCATCGAGTGAAGGCAGATCGGCGAGCGCTTTCACGCCCTTCGCATCGAGGACCGTTTCACCCATCGCGCCGCCTACGATGACGTATTTGTCATTCGTTTTGGCGTAGGCGGTGGCTGCCTTGGCCGCAGCGATCGGATCTTTCGAGTAGGCCAATACCGTTGGCCCCTTGAACAGATCAATGATCCCTGCGAATTCGGTGTCCTTCAATGCAAGCTTGGCCAGGTTGTTTTTGACGACCTTCACCTTTCCGCCGGCCTCTTTGACCTTTTTACGGAGTTCTGCGGATTGGGCCGCCACCATGCCGGTGTTGTGGGCGACTACGACCACACCGGTGTCCTTGAACACCTCGTGCATCGTCGTCACGAGCGCTTGTTTAGCCGCTCTATCCACGCTTGCGTCTCCTAATTGACCACACCGGAAACCCCGGCGGGCGGGTTGCACCTAGCTGCTTACGCGCCCCAGAGCTCCGGGGTTTGCAGGCAGCGCTCGTCTGTCCTTCGTCCGCGCTACGCTCAGGCCCCGAAAGGGATGAGACGGCACGGTGCTGACCCAGAAGGTTCAAACCGCATTGAGCGCCACACCAAGGTGCCCGATCCGGTTGACTTTCTGTCTCCTGCGGGCCCCGGTTTGACGCGGGATTAAGCGGACCATCGCGAGGATGGTTCTGCGCCTGCACTCTTGGACAGTGCTGGCTGAGCCACCTTGCGGCAGTCCAGCCAGTCGTCACCGCGTGCGAAAGCCCAACGGGCCAACGCATGCGGAATTGCTTTAGCCTTGCGTTGGCTGTGCGACGACGACGGTTCCAGAATCGACCTTTACGCCCGGGCCCATGCTCGAGCTGATCGATACCTTCTTCACGTAGTTGCCCTTGGCACCGGACGGGCGCTGCTTCACGACGGCATCGACGAACGCCTTGATGTTTTCAACGAGCGCCTTGTCGGTGAAGCTCGCCTTACCAACGCCTGCGTGGACGATGCCTGACTTCTCAACGCGGAACTCAACCGCTCCGCCTTTGGCGCCCTTTACGGCACCCGTGACGTCCATTGTCACGGTCCCAACGCGCGGGTTCGGCATCAGGCCGCGGGGGCCGAGCACCTTACCAAGGCGACCGACGAGACCCATCATGTCGGGCGTTGCGATGCACCGATCGAAGGCAACCGTGCCCTTGGACACGATCTCAACCAAGTCCTCGGCACCAACGATGTCGGCACCGGCTGCTTTGGCTTCTTCCGCTTTGGCACCGCGCGCAAACACCGCGACGCGCGCTGTCCGGCCCGAACCATTTGGCAAGTTACAGACACCGCGCACCATCTGATCGGCGTGCTTGGGGTCGACGCCCAGGTTCATCGCGATCTCTATCGTTTCGTCGAACTTCGACTTCGCACGCGATTTGATGAGCGTGACCGCTTCATCGATTCCGTAGGCCTTGTTACGGTCGATGCCAGCCGAAACTGCTGCCATGCGCTTGCCGCCAGCGAGGCGGACGGACTTGATCTCGTCAGGGGTCAATTTGGTTGCCATGATCGCTTACTCCACCACCTTGATGCCCATCGAACGGGCAGAGCCCGCGATCGTCCTGGCTGCCTGTTCGGGATCGTCCGTGTTCAGGTCAGCCATCTTGGTCTTGGCAATCTCGCGCACCTGCGCCATCGTCACTTCGCCAGCGACCGTACGGCCCGGCGTCTGCGATCCGCCGTCGACCTTGGCCATCCGCTTCAGGAAGAACGACGCGGGCGGCGTCTTCATGATGAAGGTAAAAGAGCGGTCCGAGAACGCGGTGATCTTGACGGGAATCGGCGTGCCGGGTTCCATGTCTTTGGTTTTGGCGTTGAACGACTTGCAGAATTCCATGATGTTCAGGCCGCGCTGACCCAACGCTGGGCCGATCGGGGGCGAGGGGTTGGCTTGCCCCGCCTTGACCTGCAAGTTGATGTAGCCTTCAATTTTCTTCGCCATTGTCTCCCCGTGGGATGTACGGAAAAGCTCGAACCTGCGTTCAAACCTTCCCAGGGTTAGCGGTCAACGGTCAGCCCTCATATGAGCCTTCCTCCCGCACGGAACGCCCTGGCGGACCAGAGCGGCTTGCCAGCGCTTTCGCGCTGGAAATCGTTCAACTTGCGCCTGCCACCTTTTCGACCTGCGTGAATTCCAGCTCAACAGGGGTCGGGCGGCCAAAAATCGACACGGCGACTTTGAGACGGGTGCGAACCTCGTCGACTTCTTCCACATTCCCCATGAACGAAGCGAACGGGCCGTCGACAACCTTCACTTGTTCGCCAACGTCGAACGTGATCGTAGGCTTGGGACGTTCGACACCGTCCTTCACTTGATTCATGATCCGCATGGCTTCGGCTTCG
>JBBRKD010000089.1:0-6648 GCA_038218255.1 Hyphomicrobiales bacterium
CACGTCATTTTGGCTCAAAAACGGATGAGCCATCGCTCGTGCGTGAAGCCGAGCGACTGAGCTATTTTTCGACACCCCGTCCCGGCGAACGGACCACGTATCTGTCGGAGCTTTGCGATCTGGCTCCCGACATATTGTATACGTCCTATGATGTGTGCCCGGCGCTTAAGACCGAGATTTTTGACTTGAATACCGAAGATCTACCCGAAGCCTATCGCAATCGGTTCGATGTGGTTTTGAATTTCGGCACGACGGAGCACGTCATCAACCAGATGAACAGCTTTAAGGTGATGCACGAGGCGGTCAAGCCGGGTGGGATCGTCTATCATCAAGTGCCGAGCATTGGATGGCTCGATCACGGCTATTATACCTACCACACCACGTTTTTCGACGACCTCGTTGCGGCTAATGGGTATGACGCCGTTGACCGATGGTACACACCCGAGCGCATGATGCAGCTCGACCCTACGGTGGTTGACATTCGCGATGCGTATCATCCCCAAATCCGCAATAGTTTCGTGGGGGGTGGGTTGCAGCTGAACATCCAGTGTTTCAACCTCAACGTCGTGGTCCGAAAGGTCGCCGACACGCGCTTCCGCGTCGGGCTCGAGCTTGCAACGTCGCACTCGAGGCTCTCGGATGTGATCCAGTCCAAATACCAGGCGAGCTGACGCGATGGCCGCCTGGTTCGTGCGGCGCGGCCTCATTATTTCCGTCCGCCGGCCGCAACGCGGCCGTCGTATGGGTGCCACAACCGTGGCCTATGGTAACGTCATGAGGCTGCGCGCTTGATCCGCTCACGGCCTTGTGTCAGGACCGCGCTGTCAGACACTCAATCAAAGCTTGCGGCGCGTCGCATTTAGCTAAGAACAACTCTGTGACCGTTAACGCGGGTTGGGCGCACTTTAGTGGCGGTGCACCTGCGCGACGTGTGTCAATAATCGTGACGTGGAACGGACGGCTCGGCGATGTCTGATCAAGATCCGACACAGGTGGTCAATGATATTCGCGCAAAGGTCGGCCCCAAGCGTCGGGTTGTCTTTGTGTCGGGCAACTTCAATGTCTTGCATCCAGGACACGTGCGGCTGCTAAAGTTCGCGTCCGAACTTGCTGACTTTGTCGTCGTGGGTGTCCTTCCCGATACCTCATCGGGCGTAACGGTTCCAAGTCAGCTCCGCTTGGAAGGCGTTCTCTCGCTCTCGATCGTCAGCTCTGCCGTCGTGCTCAACGTTCCTCCACAGGACTTTATCGCGCTATTAAAGCCCGATGTCGTCGTCAAAGGGGCTGAGTGTGCAACGCTCGATAACCCCGAGCTTGCCAGTGTCGAAAGTTACGGCGGGCAACTCGTTTTCGGGTCCGGAGAAACGCAATTCTCGTCTTTCGATCTGCTGGCGCGGGAGTTTGAAAACGTCAGCCGTTCGACCCTCGTCTTGCCAATGGACTTCCCCCACCGGCATGGATTTTCGTTGGTCGACTTGCGCCAGAGCCTAGCACGGTTCGCCGGCTTGCGCGTTCTGGTTGTCGGCGATCTGATTGTTGACGACTACATCACGTGCGATGCGCTCGGCATGTCGCAGGAAGACCCAACGATCGTCGTCACGCCGATTGAGACCAAAACCTTCGTCGGCGGGGCTGGCGTTGTGGCTGCCCATGCGCGCGGCCTTGGTGGGGACGTGACCTTCATTACGGTCGTCGGCCGCGACGAGGCCGCAGAGTATGCCAGAACGTGGTTGGACACGCACGGCATCACAGTCCATGCCGTTGTCGATACGACGCGCCCAACGACGCGAAAGCAACGGTTCCGCGCCAATGGCAAGACGCTGTTGCGGGTCAATCATCTGCGTCAGCATGCGATCAGCCTAGGTCTGGCAAAGGCCATTGTCCGCCAGGTGGACGAATGTCTCGCGACCACAGACGTCGTGCTGTTTTCTGATTTCAACTACGGTTGCCTGCCGCAAGGTCTCGTTGAAGCGATTGCGAGCCGTGCGGAGGAGCGCGGCGTTCTGATGGCCGCCGATAGCCAGGCGTCGTCCCAGATGGCCGACATCTCGCGCTTCAAGCGCATGGCGCTCATCACGCCGACCGAGCGTGAGGCGCGCCTCGCCGTGCGCGATACCCGGATTGGTCTGGCCATTCTGGCCGAACGGCTCAAGGCTGCCGCCGACGCCCGAAATGTCGTTGTCACGCTCGGTGCGGAGGGGCTGTTCATTCTGGCTCAGAAGGGAGACGGTCATCTTGCGGATCGGCTTCCCGCGTTCAACACAACACCGAAAGATGTGGCAGGTGCTGGCGACAGCTTCTTCACGGCGACGTCGATGGCCATGTGCGCTGGGGTGGACGTGTGGCAGGGCATCTATCTTGGTGCGCTTGCGGCGGGATGCCAGGTCAGTCGCGTTGGCAACGCTCCGCTCAGCCACACCGACCTGCTCCGCGAGCTCGGAGGGCCAGCGTGATGGGGGCGGCTAAACTGCGTCATGTCTGCGAGGCGGCATAGATGCGCGCACTTTTGCTGGCAGGCGGTCTGGGAACGCGGCTGCGCCCGCTGACCGACACAATCCCGAAGTGCCTCGTGCCCATCCACGGTCGACCGCTGCTCGATCTTTGGCTCGATATCGTGTTTGCCGGTGGTATCGAGCGCGTGCTCGTCAACACGCACTGGCTTGCGCCGGTTGTCGACGCCCATGTGGCGTCGTCGAACTGGCGTGATCGCATCGATCTCGTCCATGAAGCCGAGCTGCTCGGCACAGGCGGGACCATCCTGGCAAACGGGGCCTATTTTGCCGACGAGGCGCTTTTGTTGGTTCACGCGGACAACCTCGTGTCGTTCTCGCTTAAAGAGCTACTGGCAGCTCATGCCGCGAGGCCGTCACATGTCGCGATGACGATGCTTGCATTCGAGACCGACGACCCGCGTTCGTGCGGTATTTTGGAACGGGACACGGAAGGCGTTGTGGTGGCGTTTCACGAAAAAGTGGCCGATCCGCCGGGCACGCTTGCCAATGGCGCGGTCTATGTCATCGAGCCGGAGGTGACAGCCTTCATCGGGTCGCTCGGGCGGACGTTTGTTGATTTTTCAACCGACGTCATTCCAGCCTTTACCGGGCGGATCCTGGCGTGGGAAACCGATGGATACCACCGCGACATCGGCAGCCTGGAAAGCCTCGCACGCGCGCACCGGGAGTTTCCGCTGCCCGCGACCATCGGTGGCCCGACGGGCGGTTGACACACGGACGTTTTAATCCGAGTGCAGAGCAGGATCATGGGGCCTCAATACCCCCCATCAAAATACCCCACATCAAAAAAGGTCGACCCATGAAGGTTTTTGTGACCGGTGCGTGTGGCTACAAAGGTAGCGTGCTTGTGCCCAAACTGCTGCGCTGCGGCCATCAGGTCGTGGCGTTTGACATCCAGTGGTTTGGCAACTTCCTTGAGCCCCATCCCGACTTGACCGTGGTCAAGGGCGATGTCCGCGAGCCCGACGATATCGACCTGACGGGTGTCGACGCGATTGTCCATCTGTCCAGCGTCGCCAATGACCCGTGTGGCGATCTGGATCCCAAACTCACCTGGGAGATCAGCTGCCTTGCCACCATGCGGCTGGCCGATAAGGCGCAGCGCTGCGGCATCAAGCATTTTATCTATGCGTCGTCTGGGTCGGTCTACGGCGTCAAGGACGAGCTCCAGGTGACCGAGGATCTCGAGCTGTTGCCGATTTCGGAGTATAACAAGACCAAGATGTGCGGGGAGCGCATCTTGTTGTCCTACAAAGACGATATGGTCGTGCAGATCGTCCGGCCAGCGACTGTGTGTGGATATTCGCCGCGCCAACGGCTCGACGTCTCGGTCAACATGCTGACACTCCAAGCTTTGACGAAGGGCAAGATCACCGTGTTTGGTGGCGACCAGACCCGGCCGAACATTCACATGGACGATATCACCGATCTTTACATTTTTCTGCTCGACCACCCCGAGCACACCGGCATCTTCAACGCGGGCTTTGAGAACATCTCGATCCTCGATATCGCCAATCTGGTAGCCAAACACGTTCCAGCCGAAATCATCGTCACGCCGTCGAACGATCCGCGCTCGTACCGGGTCAATTCCGACAAGTTACTTGCAACCGGGTTTCGCCCGAAAAAGACCGTGGAAGACGCCATCACGGAACTCGTTGGCATGTATGCCCAGGGCCGCATCACAGATGAGGATCGCTGGTACAATCTGAAATGGATGCAGAAGGAAGTGCTGAAGTGACAGCGTTAGCTGGCGGGCCTGCCGGCGCTCATTTCAAGGATTATTCGCAACGGCTTTCGACGACGCTTGCGGCTTTCGACTGGAGCCCGGTCGAGGGCCTTGCGGACGACTTGCTCGACTGCTGGAAAAGCGGGCGGCAGGTGTTTTTGTGCGGTAACGGGGGAAGTGCTGGCAATGCGAACCACCTCGCAAACGATTTCATGTACCCGCTCTCGAAGCGCAAGGGGTCGGGGATCAGAGTCCACGCGCTGAGTGCCAACCCTGCGGTTTTGACGTGCCTTGGGAACGATGAAGGCTACGACACGATCTTTGCCTATCAGTTGGCTGTTCATGCGCGTGCCGGAGATGTGCTGATCGCCTTTTCGGGATCGGGAAATTCAGCCAACAGTCTGCGCGCGCTCGAAGAAGCACGGCGCTTGCAGATGCGCTCGTATGCCGTGCTCGCGTTTTCAGGCGGCAAGGCAAAAGCGCTGGTGGACGTCCCGATCCATTTTGCGGTCGACGATATGCAGATCGCGGAAGACACCCAGACGATCGTCTGCCACATGATCGTCCAATGGCTGCATGCCCGCCGTGACGGGATCGCAAGTCCCGGGGAGCACGCGTAACGATGTCTGACCGCAAGACTTATCTTATTCTCGGCTCCAATTCGTTTTCCGGGGCAACGTTTTGCGATCACCTCGCAAGCCTTGGACACGACGTCATTGCGACCAGCCGCTCGGCTGAAGCCCCCGACGCGCTCCTGCCCTACAAGTGGGAAAAGCGACCCGGATCGGTGCAGTTCCAGCGGATCGATCTCAATACGGATCTTGACGCGCTCGTTGCTCTGCTGAAAGCGCGCCGCCCGACGCATGTCGTCAATTTTGCCGCCCAGAGCATGGTGGGTGAAAGCTGGACTAACCCCGATCACTGGATGATGACGAACGTCGTCTCGACCGTGCGTCTGCATGAACGGCTCAGGCACTACGACGGACTCGAACGTTATGTGCATGTGACCACGCCGGAAGTCTACGGTTCGACTGAAGGCTGGGTGCGCGAAGATACGCCGTTCAATCCATCGACGCCGTATGCGGTGTCGCGGGCGGCCAGCGACATGAGCCTCAAGACCTACTTTGCGACGTACCAGTTCCCAGTCGTGTTCACGCGGGCAGCCAACGTCTATGGCCCCGGCCAGCAGCTTTACCGCATCATCCCGCGCACCATCGTTGCGGCCATGGGCGGGCAAAAACTCAAGCTCGACGGCGGCGGGAAATCCGTGCGCGTTTTCATCCACATGGGCGATGTGAGCGATGCGACGGTGCGCGTTGCCGAGCGTGGTACTCTCGGTGAATGTTATCACATCTCGGGCTACGAGGTCGTGTCCATCAAGATGCTCGTCGAGACGATCCTCGCGCGGCTCGGCAAGCGGTTCGACGACTGCGTCGAGCTCGGGCCTGAGCGGCCGGGCAAGGACACCGCCTACACGCTCGACAGCACGAAAATACGCACAGAACTTGGGTGGCGCGACACAGTCTCGCTCGATCAGGGCGTCGAGGACGTGATCAAGTGGGCGCAACGCTTCAAAGCCGACATCGCAGCGCTGCCATCGAAATACGAACACAAGGCCTGACGGCGCACGCAGCCCGAAACTGAGAGAGATCCGAACGCCATGGCGCATCGCACGGCCGCACAACCTCCAGACATCACGACGCTGAGGCGCAAGGCGGCCGAACTGCGCGGCAAGGTCGTCGAGATGAGCCATGCGGCGCAGGCAGCGCATCTCGCTTCGTCGCTGTCGTGCTGCGATGTGGTGGCTGCCGCCTATTGGCATGTGCTTGCGATCGATCCTGCTCGCCCGCTTGACCCGCTGCGCGACCGGTTCATCCTGTCGAAAGGCCATGCGGCGGCAGCACTCTATGCGGCGCTGGCCTTCAAGGGATTTTTTCCGGTGGCCGAGCTCGCGACCTATTGTGAGGACGGGGGGCGGCTTGCCGAACATCCCCCCGCCAACCTGCTGCCGGGCGTGGAAGCGGCCACCGGTTCGCTTGGCCACGGCCTGCCGATCGGCTGCGGCATGGCGCTCGCTGGACGCATTAAGGGCGAAAATTACCGCATCTACGCCTTGCTCTCGGACGGCGAAAACAACGAAGGCTCGGTGTGGGAAGCGGCGATGTTTGCGGCTGCCCAAAAGCTCGAAAATCTCTGCGTCGTCGTCGACTACAACAAATGGCAGGCGACGGCGCGCTCCAACGAGACCTTGATGTTGGCACCACTGCGCGACAAGTGGGCAGCGTTCGGTTGGGACGCGTTCGAGATCGACGGCCACGACATCGGTAAGCTCGCCGAACTGATGGCGGCCATTCCCAACGGATCGGGCAAGCCTGTCGCCCTCATCGCCCACACCGTCAAAGGCAAAGG
>JBBRKD010000090.1:0-6629 GCA_038218255.1 Hyphomicrobiales bacterium
AGCGTCCGCCGCCTCGCCCGTGAACTCGATGTCGATCTCACCAAGGTCTCGGGCACCGGCGAAAAAGGCCGCGTGACACCCGCCGACGTGAAGTCTGCGATCCAACGCGACGGCGGTGCCGCTGCAACCGGCGGTTCGGGCATTCCCGAAGTGCCCGCCCAGGATTTTGCCAAATACGGCGAAATCGAAGTGAAGCCGCTGTCACGCATGAAGAAGCTGTCGGGCGCGCATCTCCATCGCGCGTGGCTCAACGTCCCCCACGTGACCCACACCGACGAAGCCGACATCACCGACATCGAAGCTTACCGCCGAACGCTGGACGCGGCCGCAAAGGAAAAGGGCTATCGCGTCACGCTGCTCGCCTTCCTTCTCAAGGCCAGCGTCTCAGCCCTCAAAGCCTTCCCCGAGTTCAACTCGTCGCTGTCCCCCGACAAGGGCAGCCTCATCTACAAAAAATATTACCACGTCGGCGTTGCCGTCGACACGCCCGAGGGGCTCGTCGTTCCCGTCATCAAAGACGTCGATCGCAAGGGCGTCACCGAGCTCAGCCAGGAACTCGCCGCAATCTCGAAAAAAATGCGCGACGGCAAGATCGCCCCGACCGACATCCAAGGCGCGACCTTCTCAATCTCGAGCCTCGGCGGCATCGGCGGCACGAACTTCACGCCCATCGTCAGCGCGCCGGAAGTCGCCATCCTCGGTGTCGTCAAATCAACGATGAAACCGGTCTGGGATGGCAAAGCCTTCCAGCCGCGCCTGATGCTCCCGCTGTGCGTCTCCTACGATCACCGCGTGATCGACGGCGCACTCGCTGCCCGCTTCACCCGACACCTGTCAGGCACCCTCGAAGACGTCCGGCAGTTGGTTCTCTAGTTGCCCTCGCCCCGTCAAGAACGGGGACGTGGGACGTCCGACTTTCAATTCATTCGAGACCCTCCCATGAGCAGCAGCGAAATCCGCATTCCCGACATCGGCGACTTCAAGAACGTGCAGATCATCGAGATCCACGTGAAGCCGGGCAGCGTGGTCAAAGCCGAAGACCCGCTGATCACGTTGGAATCCGACAAGGCGAGCCTTGAAGTTCCGTCCCCCGCAGCCGGTACGATCACCGAACTCAAGATCAAGCTCGGCGACAAGGTTTCGCAAGGCGATTTGATCGCGTTGATGACCGCCACAGGCGCAACAGGAGCTGCCGCAGGCGCAGCGGCCCCCGTACAAGCAACAGCACCTGCAGCCCCAGCTCCCGTGGCGGCCACGGCCCACGGCGGCGCGGTTGATCACACCTGCGATCTGGTCGTCCTGGGTGCTGGCCCCGGCGGGTATTCAGCAGCCTTCCGCGCGGCCGACCTTGGCCAGTCCGTTGTCCTGATCGAACGCTTCCCGACGCTCGGCGGCGTGTGCCTGAACGTCGGCTGTATTCCCTCGAAGGCACTCCTCCACACGGCGTCAGTCATGGACGAAGTGAAGTCTTTCGCCGACCACGGCATCGCCTACACGCCGCCTGTTGTGAACCTCGACAAGTTGCGCACCCATAAAGAAAAGATCGTCGCCAAGCTGACCGGCGGTCTGACGGGCATGGCGAAAGCCCGCAAGGTCACCGTCATCCAGGGCGTCGGCGCGTTCATGGACGCAACTCACCTCGCAGTCACGGCCGAAGACGGCAAAAAAACCGTCGTGCGCTTCACCAACGCGATCATCGCGGCGGGCTCGGAAGCCGTGAAGCTGCCGTTCCTGCCGGACGATCCCCGCATTGTGACCTCCACCGGCGCGCTCCGCCTGCCGCTGATCCCCAAGTCCATGCTCGTCATCGGCGGCGGCATCATCGGCCTTGAGATGGCAACGGTGTATTCGTCGCTCGGCGCACGCATCGACGTGGTCGAACTGCTCGACGGCCTCATGCAGGGCGCAGACCGCGACCTCGTGAAAGTCTGGGAGAAGAAAAACGCCCACCGCTTCGATCGCGTGATGCTCAAAACCAAATGCACCGGCGCGGTCGCTAAGCCCGACGGCATCCACGTGAGTTTTGAAGGCGAAGCCGCACCCGCTGGCCCGCAGCGCTACGATCTGGTGCTGGTCGCCGTGGGCCGCACGCCCAATGGCAAAAAAATCTCAGCCGACAAGGCTGGCGTTGTCGTCACCGATCGCGGGTTCATCCCCGTCGACCGGCAGATGCGCACCAACGTCGCTAACATTTTAGCGATCGGCGATCTCGTCGGCCAGCCGATGCTCGCCCACAAGGCCGTCCACGAAGGCCATGTCGCAGCCGAAGTGACAGCCGGCAAAAAAGTCGTGTTCGAACCCAAGCAAATCCCCTCCGTTGCCTACACCGACCCCGAAGTCGCTTGGGCTGGCCACACCGAAGATGAGTTAAAAGCCAAAGGCATCAAATATTCGAAGTCGGTGTTCCCATGGGCAGCGTCAGGCCGTGCCATCGCCAACGGCCGTGATGAAGGCTTCACAAAACTCCTGTTTGACGATGCGACCCATCGCGTCATCGGGGGGGCCATCGTCGGCACGCACGCAGGCGATCTCATCGGCGAAGTTTGCCTCGCCATCGAAATGGGCTCGGATGCGGCCGACATCGGCCACACGATCCATCCTCACCCGACGCTGGGCGAATCGATCGGAATGGCGGCGGAAGTGTTCGAAGGCACCTGCACGGATCTGCCGCCCGCCAAGCGCAAATGAAAAGTTGATCGCACACGTTGATCGAACCACGAGGGACGACGCCATGGACGAAAAAAGTCTGAAGGAAGCCGCCCTCGAATACCACCGCCACCCAACACCCGGCAAAATCCAGGTGCTCCCCACCAAGGAGATGTCGAACCAGCACGACCTCTCGCTCGCCTATTCTCCAGGCGTCGCCTACGCGTGCTTGGCGATTGCAGCCGATCCGGGCGAAGCCGCCCACCTCACCTCGCGCGCCAACCTCGTCGGCGTGGTCACCAACGGCACCGCCGTCTTGGGGCTTGGCAACATCGGGCCGCTCGCCTCCAAACCGGTGATGGAAGGCAAGGCCGGGCTCTTCAAGAAGTTCGCAGGCATCGACGTGTTCGACATCGAGATCGCCGAAACCGACCCTGAAAAACTGATCGAGGTGATTGCAGCGTTGGAGCCGACCTTTGGCGGCATCAACCTTGAAGACATCAAGGCACCCGAGTGCTTCATCGTCGAGCGCCGCCTGCGCGAGCGCATGAAAATCCCCGTGTTCCACGATGATCAGCACGGCACGGCGATCATCGTGGCAGCCGCCATCCTCAACGGCTTGCGTCTCGTCGGCAAAGACATCGGGACGGTGAAGCTCGCGGGCTCGGGCGCGGGAGCTGCCGCGCTCTCGTGCTTGAACCTGCTGGTCAGCCTGGGACTGAAACTTGAAAACATCACAATCAGCGATATTGCAGGCGTCGTTTACGAAGGCCGCGCCGAGCTGATGGACGACGAGAAGGCGCGATTTGCCCGGCCAACGTCGGCCCGCACGCTGGCCGAGATCATGGCCGGCGCAGACATCTTTTTAGGGCTCTCGGCTGGCGGCGTCGTAAAGCCCGCGATGGTCGCATCCATGGCCAAAAACCCACTCGTGCTTGCGCTCGCCAACCCCGAACCTGAAATCCGCCCTGACCTTGTCGCAACCGTGCGTTCCGACGCCATCGTCTGCACCGGCCGTTCCGACTTCCCAAACCAGGTCAACAACGTCCTCTGCTTCCCCTTCATCTTCCGTGGTGCGCTCGATGTCGGTGCCACGACGATCAACGAAGCGATGAAGGTCGCAGCCGTTCGCGCGATCGCCGATCTTGTCACCGCCGAGGTTTCCGAAGTGGTGGCCAACGCGTACGGCGGCACCGAAAGCCTGAAATTCGGGCCAACGTACTTGATCCCCAAGCCGCTCGATCCCCGCCTGATTGAGCGCATTGCGCCAGCCGTCGCGAAGGCCGCGATGGACAGCGGCGTCGCGACGCGCCCGATCGCCGATCTCGAAGCCTACCGCCAAAAGGTTGCCCGCATCGTCTATCAATCAGGCACCACGATGCAGCCGGTGTTCGTGGCCGCCAAACGCGCCCCCAAGCGCGTGCTGTTCGTCGAGGGCGAGGACGAGCGCGTGTTGCGCGCCGCCCAAATCGTGATCGATGAAAAGCTCGCCAAGCCCGTCCTGCTCGGCCGCAGTGCCATCATCGAAGGTTTGATCCAAGCGCTCGGCCTGCGCCTGAAGTCTGGTACCGATTTCGACATTGTGACGCCCGGCGATGACGCACTCACCACGGGCTTTGCGGAGAGCTATTTCACTCGCATGGCCCGGCGCGGCGTGACGAAGCGCATTGCGCGCGACGCGGTGCGCACCCACGCGAGCCTCTATGGTGCCATGCTTCTCGAGGCTGGCCACGTCGATGCCATGCTGGCAGGCATCCACGGCACTTACCAAGAGCATCTGCAGGTGGTCCGCGACGTGATCGGACAACGCCCGAACGTGCACACGCTCGCCGCGATGAACTTGATCATGTTGCCCAACCGTCAGCTGTTTATCTGCGACACCTACGTCAACGAGCACCCCAATAGCCGCCAAATCGCCGAAATGACGTTGCTCGCCGCCGAAGAAGTCCGTCGCTTTGGTCTGACGCCGACAGTCGCCTTGCTCTCCCATTCAAGCTTTGGCAGCTCGAAAAGCTGGGATGCCCAGACCATGCGCGACGCCCGCGACCAACTCCGAAACCTCGCCCCCGATCTGATCGTCGACGGTGAGATGCGGGGCGACGCGGCCCTGTCACAAGCAATCCTTGCCGACGCGTTTCCTGGCTCAAGCCTGAAAACGGAAGCCAACCTTCTCATCATGCCGAGCGTGGATGCAGCCAACATTTCGTTCAATCTGCTCAAGGTTGCGTCCGGCGGCGGCATCACCGTCGGCCCGATCCTGCTTGGCGCGGCCCGACCCGTCCACATCCTCGAGCCGACCGCCACCGTGCGCCGCATTGTCAACATGACCGCACTCGCCTCCGTTGACGCTGGCTTTGAGCGCTCAGCCGTCAAGCCCAGCGGGTAACCGTCTGCCTTTTTAGATGCGGACTACGGAACGCGGGCCCGAGCGCTCGCGTTGTCGGATGCGCAAACCACGCTGTGCGCAATCTGTTGCACCCTAGTTCTATATATCCGAACTTAAGATACAAGGGCCTCACTGAGCCCAACTTTGAGCCGTTCCAGGAGCATGAATGTCGTCATCCCCTTTGTTTACCCCCGCGCGCCTTGGCAGCGTTGATTTGAAGAACCGCATTGTGATGGCACCGCTGACGCGATCGCGTGCCGACACCGAAGGTGTCCCATCTCCCCATGCGGCGGCCTATTACAGCGAGCGGGCGCAAGGCGCAGGCCTCGTCATTGCCGAGGCGACGCAAGTTTCCTTTGGCGCGCAGGGCTACTGCCGGACGCCTGGCGCCCATTCGCGAGAGCAGATGGCGGCGTGGGCGCGGGTGGTCGAAGCCGTTCACGAAAAGGGCGGTAAAATCGCGCTCCAGATCTGGCACTGTGGACGCATCACAGCGGCCCTCAACCGCGTCTCAGGCACCGAGGCGGTCGGGCCGAGTGCGATCCAGGCCGCAGGGCAGATGTTTACAGATCAACAAGGCATGCAGCCACACGATGTGCCGCGCGCTCTCACGCTTGAAGAGATCGCAGGCATCGTCGGGGATTTTGCCGATACGGCAGAACGTGCGGTCGATGCCGGGTTTGATGCGGTCGAAATCCATTCCGCGAACGGCTATCTGTTGCACCAGTTCCTGTCGACGAACGCCAACCAGCGCACGGATGCCTATGGCGGGTCGATCGAAAACCGGATGCGGATGCCGCTCGATATCGTGCGCGCGGTGACAAAGCGCATTGGGGCTGATCGCACCGGCATCCGCGTGAGCCCCGGTCACACGTTCAACGACCTGCACGAGGCAGACACAGCCGAGCTGTATCCGGCCTATTATGGCGCGCTGCAAACGTTCGGTCTCGCCTACCTTCACGTCATGCGGCCGTTCGCCAATGCAGCCGAAAGCGATCCCGTGACGTTCGCGCGCGCACATTACAAAGGCACGATGATCGCATGCGGCGGCTATACGGGCGAAACAGCGGCCGCACTCGTCGCGTCAGGTGGGAGTGATGCCGTGGCATTCGGCCGGATGTTCATTTCAAACCCGGATTTGCCAGCCCGTTTGCGGTCGGGTGCAGCCCTGGCCGAGCCCGATCAAACCACGTTCTATACGCCGGGACCCAAAGGGTATGTCGACTACCCCTCGCTCGAGGCTTGAGCTGTCCGGTCGAAGTGCGCAGCCGGGCAGGATTGCGCAGCACCGCGACCCATCGTAGCCTCGGAGTGATCGAGTGTTGGGAGTAAGCGCGATGATGGGCGGCAAAAGCTGGGAGGCTTGGATCAGCGACTACGCGCTGAGCCATCAGAACCCGGTCAACAAGGCGACGCATCTATTCGGTATTCCGATGATCGTCGTTTCGGTGCCGCTCCTCTTGGCTTCTATGTTCGTCAGCGGCGTTTTTCCGATCGCCGTCGCCCTGTTTCTCGCTGGCTGGGCGTTGCAGTTCATCGGGCACGCCTTTGAGGGCAAACCGCCGGAATTCTTCAAGGATTGGCGATTTCTCTTCGT
>JBBRKD010000091.1:0-6626 GCA_038218255.1 Hyphomicrobiales bacterium
GGGTTGAGGTCGTGGGAAACAACCCAATCATATTTGTCGTCTGGCTGCTCGGCGTTGCGGAGCACAAATCCGCCACCCATGACGCGCGCCGAGCGCACGATCAGGATGCCTTTGGCGCGCAATGCCTTCAACGGTTCGACAACAGCGTTTGCGACCGATCCGTTGCCGGTGCCAGCGTGGATCAAGGCCTTTGCGCCGGACGCTGCGAACGCCTGATAGGCAATATCGTTAGCGTTGCCATAGCCGTAGGCGATCTCCACCTGCGGCAGAGCGTCGATCGATTCGATGTCGAATTCCGACTGCAGCGTGTGGCGTTTGACGGGGGCGCGGAACCAATAGGTTTTGCCCTCGACAATCATGCCGAGGTTGCCCCACGGGCTCTTGAAGGCGTCGGGGCGGATGTTGATCGTCTTGGTGACGTCGCGGCCCGAATAGATCTCGTCGTTCATGACGACGAGCACGCCCTTGCCGCTGCTCGTGGGCGAGGCTGCTGTGGCGACTGCGTTGTAGAGATTGAGCGCGCCGTCGGCGGAGATCGCGGTGCCCGGCCGCATCGAGCCAACGACGATGATCGGCTTAGCGGTGCGGACCGTCAGCGTGAGGAAAAACGCGGTTTCTTCAAGCGTATCGGTGCCATGCGTGATCACGATGCCGTCGACGTCGGGCTGTTTGGCGAGCACGGCGACGCGCTTTGCGAGCGTCACGAGGTTTTCGTTCGTTAGGCTTTCAGAGGCGATCTGGAACACCTGTTCGCCGCGCACGCTTGCGATGTCTGCAAGCTCGGGGAGGCCGGCCAGCAGCTTGTCAATGGGGACTTTCGCTGCTTGATAGGTGGCGCTGTTGACAGCGCTTGCGCCAGCACCTGCAATCGTGCCGCCGGTCGCGAGAATCACGACCTGGGCTTTTTTGACGGCCACGGTTGCGGCCGGATCGAGCGTGGCTTTCTGGGCCTGGACACTCGGCGGCATCACGAGGGCCGGCATCAATAGGATCGCCGCGCAGACGAGCGGAATTATCACGCGGCGAAAGGCGTCACGCATCTTGAGGGTTCCCCGATGTCGCTGATGGGTGCAATGGCGCACCGCACCCAATCAACGACATGGTGGAGAACGTGTCCAGCCAGATCAGGCGGCGACGGCCTTAGCGGCAGGCGCTGAGATATGAGGCGTGGCCTTGTCGACGACGGCTTTGAAGCCAGCGGCATCGTGGACGGCGAGATCGGCGAGCACCTTGCGGTCGATCTCGATGCCAGCCTTGGTCAAGCCGTCGATGAAGCGCGAATAGGTCAAGCCATGTTCGCGGACGGCGGCGT
The DNA here is from genome assembly GCA_038218255.1 of Hyphomicrobiales bacterium. Taxonomy (GTDB): domain Bacteria; phylum Pseudomonadota; class Alphaproteobacteria; order Rhizobiales; family Hyphomicrobiaceae; genus JANXVY01. The sequence goes on from JBBRKD010000091.1 coordinate 1,313, forward strand.
TGATGCGCTGGACCCACAGCGCGCGGAAGTTGCGCTTGCGGGCCTTGCGGTCGCGGAACTGGTACTGCAGCGCCTTTTCCACGGCCTGCTTGGCGACGCGGATGGTATTCTTGCGACGGCCATAATAGCCCTTCGCGGCTTTGAGAACTTTTTTATGCTTCGCGTGGGCTGTAACGCCCCGTTTGACGCGTGCCATGAGGATGCTCCGCTAAAAGAAACTGCTTCGAGAGTTGAGGGAGTGCCGATCGGATGGGATCAGCGGAAATACGGCATGTATTTCTTGACGAGCTTCTGGTCGCCGTCGGCCAGCACCATGCCGCCGCGCGCACTGCGCACGAATTTTGCGGTGCGTTTGATCATGCCGTGGCGTTTGCCTGCGGCCGCCGCAACAATCTTGCCCGTTCCCGTGATCTTGAAGCGCTTCTTCGCGCCGCTCTTGGTCTTCTGCTTGGGCATTTCGCTCTCCATTATGGGTTGGCATGGCTGATACGCTGGCGACGAAACCGGCGCGGGCCGGGGCCGTAAGGTCCCTGCCACTTGAAATCCCATGCTTGGATTATTCATCCAGGTGTTCAAAAGCATACGAGCCGCCACGGCATGCCCTGCCGGACGGCGCGATTGGGAGTTCATAGGCGAAATCCCTGATCGATGCAACGGGCGATGCAACGGCGCAACATGGGGTTGGTCACGACGCCCGCTTTCCCGGAATCGGTGGGCGCGATAGATAGCTGCCATGGCAAAGAAGGTTACCGGCCCCGAGATCGAGCGGCTGATTCAGTTATTGTCGCGGATGCCGGGGCTTGGGCCGCGTTCGGCGCGTAAGGCCGCGCTCGCACTGCTTAAGCGGCGCGTGGACCTGATGATCCCGCTGGCGGCTGCCATGGCGGAGGCCGCCGAAAAGCTCATCGCGTGCCCGGTGTGCGCCAACCTCGATACCATTGCGCCGTGTTCGATCTGCCGGGATGGCACGCGCGATCCGACGCTGATCGTCGTGGTGGAAGAGATCGGCGACCTGTGGGCGCTGGAGCGGGCGGGCGTGGTCACGGCGCGCTATCACGTTTTGGGGGGGCATTTATCGCCGCTCGATGGCGTGGGGCCCGACCAGCTTAATATTCCGGGCTTGCTCGCCCGGGTGGCGGAAGGCGGCGTCAGCGAAGTGCTGCTCGCGCTGAATACGACGGTCGAGGGGCAATCGACGGCGCACTATGTGACGGAACAGCTGAGCGCGACGGGCGTTGCCGTCTCGCGTCTTGCCCAAGGTGTCCCTATGGGCGGCGAACTCGACTACCTGGACGAAGGGACGCTGGCGGCTGCCATCAAATCCCGGCGCAGGTTGTGATAGAGCACGCACCATGGATACAGTTGAGACACTCCCCCCTGTCGCAGAACCGCCGGCGCCGCGGTCTCCCGGCTCGCCGAAATTTGTTACTGGATCGCTGTTGCGCCACATCCTGGTGATGACCGGGACAGGTGCCTTCGGGCTGATGGCGATCTTCATCGGCGATCTCGCGAACCTCATTTTTCTGTCGTGGCTGAAGGACGAGGCCATTATTGCAGCCGTCGGCTACGGCAGCTCGATCCTGTTTCTGACGATCTCGATCGGGATCGGGCTCTCGATTGCCGCGACCAGCCTTGTGTCGCCGGCACTTGGCGCTGGGCGGCTAGACGATGCGCGCCGGCTGACGGTGCATTGTTGCCTTGCCACGCTGACGGTTGCGCTCGCGTCGAGCCTCTTGGTCTGGGTGTCCATTCCGTGGGCGCTCAAGATGCTCGGAGCGACGGGGCGCACGGCGCAGCTCGCGCAGACGTATCTGCAAATTCTCGTGCCCTCGCTCGCGCCGTTGGCGCTGGGCATGACGCTCGCGGGTGTGCTGCGCTCGGTTGGGGATGCGCGGCGCGCGATGAATGTGACGCTGATCGGGGCGGTGGTGAACATCGCGCTCGATCCGCTGTTGATCTTTGGCCTTGGCTGGGGCCTGGAGGGGGCAGCCATTGCCAGCGTGATCTCACGATTCGCGGTGATGGGCGTCGGGCTCTACGGTGTGGTCGTCGTCCATAAGCTGATGGGACGCCCGGCGTGGGAGCCGTTCCTTGCCGACGTGCGACCGATTGCAGCCGTCGCCGTGCCAGCGATTCTTGCCAACATCGCAACGCCGTTCTCAAACGCCTATGTGACGGCTGCGATCTCGCAGCATGGGGACGGCGCCGTCGCTGGCTGGACCACGATTGGCCGCGTGCTGCCGGTCGCGTTCGGTGCGATCTATGCGCTGTCTGGCACCATCGGGCCGATCCTTGGACAGAACTACGGTGCGGGGCAAACCGGCCGCATGCGGGAGGCGTTCACGCTCGCTTTGAAGGTCACGGCGGCGTTCACGGCCGTGGCGTGGCTGGTGCTCGCCCTTCTCGCCTATCCGATCGCCCACAGCATGCATGCGACCGGGGAAGCGGAACGGCTCATCGTCTTGTATTGTCGCTGGCTTTCGCCGCTGTTTGTGTTCCTCGGCGCACTGTTCGTTGCGAACGCGGCCTTCAATACGTTGGGGCGGCCCAAGACATCCATGGTGCTGAACTGGGCGCGGGCGACGGTTGGAACGGTTCCGTTCGTGATGGCTGGCTCGTACATCGGCGGGGCTGGGGGAGCGCTCGCCGGGCATATGATCGGCGGCATCGCATTCGGCGTGCTGGCCGTCGTCATGTGCTACCAGATGATCGACACACTCGACGCGCAACGCGGGGCGCGGGAAAAAGCGTCGAGCCCCGTTGTGTAAGGACTGTCTTGGGGTACACACTGGTGTAAACACGAGCATTGTTCGTCAGGGGCCAGCGTGATTGATCGCTTACGTCTGCAGTCTCCCGATATGCGCGCGCTGCTGCTCGATCTGCCGCGGTTGCAAAAACGGCTGATCCTCATTCTGTCCGATCTCGTGCTGCTCGGCGCTGTGCTCTACGCGGTCGTCTGGTTGCGCCGGTTCGGCCTCGACGAGACGAAGACGACGGGTTTCGTGCTGCTGGCGCTCGCCCCGCTGATCACGGTTGCGATCTTTGCCTGGCTTGGGCTCTACCGGCTGGTGACCCGCTACATTGGTCACCGGGGAAACACGCGGATTGCTGGCGGCGTGGTGCTCGCGACGCTCGTGTGGGCGCTGCTTGTGTTCATGAGCGGGCAGCAGGGCATTCCGCGTTCGGTGATCTTTCTGTACGCGCTGTTTGGCACGCTCGCGATCATCATGAGTCGCCATGTTGCGGCCTGGGTGTTGAAGAGCGCAGGCGTGGCGCTGCCGGTGCTGCCCGATGAGGTGGTGACAAAGCGGGTGCTGATTTATGGCGCGGGGCAGGCGGGCGTTCGGCTGCTTGAAGCGATCCGGGGCGTTGCCGATCGCCAGCCGGTCGGCTTCATCGATGGCGAAGCCTCACTTTGGGGCCAGTACGTGGGCGGGCTCAAAGTTTACCGGCCGGAAAAGCTCGTCGCGCTCATCGAACGGCGGGCGGTGAACGAAGTGTTGCTTGCGCTGCCCTCGGCCCAACGGCAGGAGCGGCGGCGTATTCTGGAAGAGCTGAAGGGCCAGCCGGTTGTCGTGAAGGTGCTGCCAGCGCTTGAAGACATCGCGAGCGGCAAGGTCAGCGTTTCGGACTTGCGGGCGATCGATGTCGACGATCTGCTCGGCCGCGATCCGGTGCCCGCGCGAGGCGATCTTCTCGCTCGCAACATTGCGGCGAAATCGATCCTGGTGACGGGTGCTGGCGGGTCTGTCGGTTCTGAACTCGTGCGCCAGATCGTGCGGCAATCGCCGCGCCGTCTCGTGTTGATGGACGTGTCGGAGTTTGCGCTATTCCAGATCGATGCCCGCGTGCGCGAGGGGCTTGCCGTTTTGGGCAAATCGCAGCCCATGCCCGAAGTCGTCGCGGTGCTCGGGTCGGTGCTTGACGAGGCGCTCGTGATGGAAACCTTGAAGCGGTATGGCGTCGAGACCATATTCCATGCGGCGGCCTATAAGCACGTGCCGATCGTGGAGGCAAACCCGATCACGGGGCTGTCCAACAATGTGTTTGGGATGGCGGTCATCGCCGACTGCGCGCAAGCCTGCGGCGTCGAGCGGGTCGTGTTGATTTCAACCGACAAGGCCGTGCGGCCGACCAACGTGATGGGGGCGAGCAAGCGGCTTGCGGAAATGATCCTGCAGGCGCGGGCGGCCGAGCCCGCCTGCCGGACGGTGTTTACGATGGTGCGCTTTGGGAATGTGCTGGACAGCTCGGGCTCCGTCGTTGGAATTTTCCGCCGCCAGATCAGGGCAGGCGGCCCGGTGACCGTGACGCACCCCGATGTGACGCGCTATTTCATGTCAATCCCGGAGGCGGCTGGCCTCGTGATCCAGGCGGGGGCGATGGCGACGGGGGGAGAGGTCTTCGTGCTCGAGATGGGCGAACCGGTGCGGATCGACGATCTTGCCCGATTGATGATCCGACTCACCGGGCTGCAGGTGCGCGACGAGGAGCGTCCGGACGGGGACATCTCCATTGTGTATTCGGGCCTGAGGCCAGGCGAAAAGCTGTTTGAAGAACTGCTGATCGGAGTGAACACCCAGGGCACCGAGCATCCGCGCATCCTGCGTTCGGGCGAGCCGTTCCTGTCGTCGGCCGACCTTGCGCGCGAACTTGGCGTGTTGCGGGCGGCCATGACGCTGCGGGATATCGAAACCGTGCAGGCGGTGCTGATGCGGACGGTGGAAGGCTATCGGCCCGATCCTTTGTTGCTGCAGATGGCTCAACCGCCAAGTTCGACGCCAGCGCCGTCGCGGACGCTGCACTGATGGGCGAACCACCCATGGGTGACAGCAAAACGAGTGGCGCGATGCGCACCACGGGGCCTGCCGGTGCCGCGCCGGGATATGCGTTGCGACGGATCGCGATCATTGCGCCGAGCGGGGCGTCGTTGCGGCGCAATCGCATCGGTTTGATTACAGCGATCGCAGCCAAACGGCATGGCGTTCTCGTGTTTGCGCCCGAGTTTGGACAAGGCGACGGCCTCGCGCTGGATGCGCTGGGGATTGAGCGCCGGGTCATGCCGCCAAAGCCGCCCGGTCTCGCTCTCTTCGCCGAACAGCGTGCAACGGCAGCCCTTGCGGCTGACCTCGCCTCCTATCGTCCCCATGTGGTGATGACCTATGGCGATGAAACCGGCCTCAGGGGTGCGCGCGCCGCCCGCAAGGCGAAGGTTGATCGGATTGTTGCGCTTGTGAATGTGTTGCCGTCGGCTGGTCGCGGGGGCGACCGCGCGCGACGGGCGCTCGCACGCACGCTGCAGTTGGCCGACATG
>JBBRKD010000092.1:0-6622 GCA_038218255.1 Hyphomicrobiales bacterium
GCTTGCTGCGCCGCCTGCTCCCAGGCCGCTCCCTGCTATCGATCCTCACGCCGACACCGCGGAAGATGCGATCACTTCGGCCCGCGCGCGGGTCCAGACCCGAACAATTGTGCCGCCAGCGCCAGCGCCATCGCCACCCCCCGCGTCGGCGTGGCCGCCGGAGGTCCGCTCGGCTGCCGACGTCGCCGAGACTGTGACCGAGACTGTCACCGAACCGTCGCCGACGTATGATCCGTTTCCCCCGCCAGTCGATGCGTACGCAGATCATCCGCTGCCAGAAGACCCGCCGCCACTGCCCGTGGCGCGCGCGCCTCGACCACGGCCTGCTCGTCCGCAACCCGGCTCCCGTTGGCCTGCCGCGGTCGAGCCCGCTTGGCGCGATGCGAACACTGCGCAAGAGGCTGGGCCAGACGCTGGCCAGATTTCGCCGCCGCCGATGCCGCAACCCCCGCCTTTGCCCTATGACGTGACCAACCCACCTCCCGAGTGGGGATTGACGCCCCAAGACCACGCGGTGAACGCGGACGGCTACGCGCAAGCCCGCGAAGTGCCCTATGAGCCCTGGCCGCAGACTGCCGCCTATCCGTCGCCGGCACGCGAGGAGGGCTATGGTCCGCCACCGCTTCCAACGCAGCAGCCGCCAGCCACCGACCTTCAGTCCTGGCCGCAAGATGCCGCCCAACAGTGGTTGCCGCCGCCTGACGCCTATGCGCCAGCGCCTGAGGTCTATCCGGCGGTTGCAGCGCCAGCGGGCGACGCGTCACTTCCCGACCCGTCGATCAACGTCATCCCGGAACGGTCAGGCGGCACGGGTGCTGCTCCGCGAACAGGGCGACGGCGCAAGACGGCTGCAGCTGCGATTTCGACGTCGACCTTGCTCGACAGCGTGCCAAAGCGCATGCGGGTCCAGACGCCGGTTCAGGTCGATGTGCGGCTATCGAAGCCTGAGTTCCAGGCACTCGCGGACGGGCTTTCGGGGGGCTACGTCCCGCCGCAAAGCGGTCTCGACGCGCCAGCGTTGTCGGTGCGGCTGCGCGCCCCCGAGGGCGCATTTCTCATCGATCCAGTGTCGCCAGAAACGCAGTGGCTGAGCTATCGCCGCGATCAGGTTGACACCGATTTCGTGAGTTGGCGCTGGAGCGTGACGCCGCTGAAATCGGGTCGTTGGGAACTCGTTTTGGAGGTTTCGGCCCACACGATTGGTGGAGACGGCTCGGCCCAGGACACGAAGCTGCCCGATCAGGACATGGAAATTCGCGTGGCCCGCCATTGGCTTCGAGGGCTCGGCCGCCTGATGTGGTGGATGTCGCTTGTGGCGCTCGGCGCGGCCGCCGTGAAATTCGGCAGCGGACTGTATGAGCCTGCCCTCGCCACGTTGCAGAAGCTCTTGAAGTAAACGCTTGCCGAACTCAGCGCACCGGTCGGCCGCGTTCTTCAAGGATGACGGCCATTTGCGCGCGCACCTCGTCGATCCCGCTACCGGTCTCAGACGATGTCGACAGCACCACAGGATACGCCGCCGGGTGGCGGCTTGCGATTGCGAGCGTATCCGTGACGCGGTCGGCTTGCTCGTAGGCGTTGATCTTGTCGGCCTTGGTCAGCACGATCTGGTAGGACACGGCTGCGGTATCGAGGATCGCCATGATCTCTTCGTCGACGGTTTTGATGCCGTGGCGGCTGTCGATCAGCAGGAAGACACGAGCGAGCGCCTGACGGCCGCGCAGATAGTCTTGCACCAGCGCCGTCCAGGCATCGACCTTCTCTTTGGGTGCCTTGGCAAAGCCGTAGCCTGGCATATCGACCAGATACATATCGCCGTTATCGGGGCGAAAGAAATTCAGTTCCTGCGTGCGGCCCGGCGTGTTTGAGGTGCGCGCGAGACCCTTGTTGGCGACCAGCGCATTGAGCAAACTCGATTTGCCGACGTTCGAGCGACCTGCAAACGCGATTTCGATGCGGTTGCCTTCGGGTAGGTGGTCGAGGCCGACCACGCTTTTGATGAACGTCCAGGGGCGGACGGACAAGCGCTCGCCGGCAGCCAAATGTTCGGGGGTGAATTCAGCCATGATCCCTGTGGTTGCGGGCGCTGCGTTTCGAGCCCCCGCCACCTCGTCCTTTGTGTTCCGGCGCGCCGCTGTCGGGCGGTCACACCTGCTTGTTATCGTTTTTCGCCACCGGTTTTGTTGCTGCCGGTGGGGCTGGTTCAGCCTTGCTGCCTGTCAGTGCCGCATAGACGCTTTTCACGTCTTTCCACTGGCGGGCGATATTCTCACGCAGCGGGAGCTCAACGCCCTGCTGCTTCATGATGTAGGCCTGCTGCGACATCGACAGCACGTTGTTGACAGCCCAGTAGATCACGAGACCGGCTGGGAACGTGCCGAGCATGAATGTGAACAGCAGCGGCATCCAGGCGAACACCTGCTGTTGCACCGGGTCTGGCTGCGGCGGGTTCATCTGCATCTGCAGCCACATGGTCACGCCCATGATCAGTGGCCAAATGCCAATCATCAGGGCTTCCGGCGGCGTGAACGGAATGAGGCCGAACAGATTGAAGATCGATGTCGGGTCAGGGGCCGACAGATCCTTGATCCAGCCGAAGAAGGGCGCATGCCGCATGTCGATCGTGCCGTACAACACCTTGTACAGGCCAAAGAAGACGGGGATCTGCAGCAACACGGGAAGGCAGCCTGCCAGCGGGTTGATCTTCTCCTTCTGGTAGAGCGCCATCAATTCCTTCGACTGGCGTTCCTTGTCGTCCTTGAAGCGCTCTTTCAGCTTTTCCATCTCTGGCTGAAGCTTCTTCATCTTCGCCATCGATTCATACGACTTGTTGGCAAGTGGGAAGAACGCCAGCTTCACCAGCAGCGTCACGGCAATGATTGTCAGGCCGAAGTTGCCCAACACGCCGTTGATGGCTTCCATCAAATGGAACAGCGGCTTGGTGATGAAATAGAACCAACCCCAGTCGATCATCAGGTTGAATTTCTTGATACCGAGCTTTTCTTCGTAGGTCTCGATCAGCGTGACCCGTTTGGCGCCCGCGTAAAGGTTGCTGGCGCTCTCGGCTTTTGCGCCGGGCGCGATGGCGATGGGCGCGGTCTCGAAGCGGGTTTCGAACTGGTCAGTTTCGGTGGTGGTGCGTTTTTGGTCGACCGAGAACGTCGCTGTGAACTTCGACTTCTGGTCGGGGATCAGCGCTGCGGCCCAGTATTTGTCGGTCGCGCCAAGCCAGCCGCCCAGGTTGTCTCTGAAGGATTTGCGGATGCCTTCTCGCTTCACGTCTTCTTTGGCAAAGGACTGATACTGGAACTCCTTGAGGCCTTCTTCCCCGATGTAGCCAACGAGACCCTCATGCAGGATGTAATTTGCCTGTTCGTTGATCAGCGCGTCGCGGAAGATGCGGCCGAACGGCCTCAGCGTGACTGGCGCGCCCGACTTGTTCTCCACTTCGTCGATGATCTTGAACATGTAGTCGGCGTCGACCGACACCGTGCGCTTAAACGTCAAGCCCTGGCCGTTGTCCCAAGTTAGAACCACCGGCGTTGTCGGCGTGAGGCTTGGAGCGCCCGTGCTCGTCCAGAGCGTTTCGCGGTTGGGGAGCGCCACCTGCGCTGCACCCTCGGGGAACCATCCGTAGTCGGCAAAATAGGCGTGTGGCGATTCCGTTGGGGCAAACAGCACGATGTTGGGGCTGCTCGGGTTGACCTTCTCATGGTATTTTAACAGTGTGAGGTCATCGATCCGCCCGCCCTTCAAGCCGATGGACCCCTTCAGCGACGGCGTCTCGATCGCGATCCGCGGGCTCAAACTCAACGCGGCTTCGCGCGTGGACGAGCGCACAATCCCCGTGCGTCCCGCGCTCACGCTTGCGCCGACATCTGCAGGACCTGCAGCCGGCGTCGCGATTTCTCTGCCGGGAACGGCACTGCCGGCCGGTAGCGTTGCGGTGCGCGCGGCTTCTTCCTTCGCGACCCGTTCGGCGCGTTGGCGCTCGCGCTCCTCGCGCATCTTGGGCTCAGCGTAGAAATACTGCCACGTCAGGAACACGGCCATCGACAGCAGCAATGCCATCCAGATGTTATTTTGGTTGTCGGGCGGGCGACTTTTCATTCCACGTCTCGGCTGGACTTATGGTCGGAACTGGCTGTCCAACCCCGTTGGACGGCTTGCTTGTCGCAGATATGGGTGGAGTGCGCGATAACGCTCATGTCACACCGCCGGTTTGCTTCATTTTTTTTGCAACGGATCTTTCGGCGTATGACCCTGGACGTTTTTGGTGCGTGGCGGTTGGTTCACGCGCGCGAACGCGGTTGCAAGGTCTGATTTTAGTGTGCGGTAATCCTGGTCGGCGGCGGCTGGCCTTGCGACCACGACGTAATCGGTGTGGACATCCGCGCACGTGGCCACGATTTCGCTGAGGGCGCCGCGCAGGCGCCGCCGCATTTTGTTGCGCACGACGGCATTGCCGACCTTTTTCGTGATGGTGAACCCAAAGCGAGGGCCGTGCGCGTCAGTTGCTGCCGAACCCAAACCGCTTGTTGCTCGTTTCTTACCCTCCAGCACGAATGCAATTGCCGTCGCGCGGCCGCCACCGCGCACGCGCTGAAATTCGGCTCGGACTTTCAGGGTGGCAATCGTCGCGGTTGACCGTGGCATGGGGTTCATTCCGGTGCCACTGGTTGGGCCCGTGCTCAGGCTGCCAGTCTGGTGGCCGCCAATTATCAGGGCCGCCAATCTCCCGTGCCTGCCGTGTTTAGGCAGACAGGCGCTTGCGACCCTTGGCCCGACGGCGCGCCAAAACGCGAATGCCGCCCGGCGTCTGCATTCGCTTGCGGAAACCATGGCGGCGTTTGCGCACCAGGCGGCTGGGTTGATACGTCCGTTTCACGCTCGTCTCCGTGCTTCTGCACTGGCTGCCCTGTCCGCGTCATCCCGCTTGCGCGGGGCGCCGGTCCCATGGCTCGACCTGCCCTTGACATCTTTCGCGACAAAACACAGGTCGAATTCGGGCCACGTTGCCCTGACAAAAACGCCATGATCATCGAAGATCACGCGGTCATAGGGGGGGCGTGGTATAAAGTCAATTCGGGTTTGCTGCCTTTTGGCGACGGTCACAGCGCGATTTGGCTGCAGCCACCTCGCGATTTGGCTTCGCTAAAATCACTGGCACACGTTTTGGCCGTAGAGGTTTCGGCATGCTGGTTTGTCGTACCCCGTTTGCCGTATCGGCAACTGGCTCGTTTCACTGGCGGCATCGCTGCGACGTTGAACTAGGCCGAGGATCGACCCACGCTATGTCTAAGAGTGACCCAACCCCTTTACAGCCGCCGACAGCTGTCTCGGGGCGCGCGTCAGGCCGCCGCCGCTGGATCGGCGCCGCGATCGTCATCCTCCTGGTGCTCGGATTGCTGGTGCTGGCCGCCATCGACCTCTTTGACATTGCGCCCGTCAAGATCATCGGTCTCAACCTGCAGATCCTGCGGGAGGCGACTGCGGCTCAGCCCGTGCTGGCCGCCATCACATATTGCCTGTTCTATATGACACTTGCCGCGCTGTTCTTGCCCGGCAGTCCGCTGATGACCGTGATCGCGCGTGTGCTGTTTGGATCGGTGTTTGGCTTTGGTGTTGCGCTCATCGGCACAACGCTTGCCGCGATCACGGGTTTTCTGGTCGCCAGGCTCATCGGGGCCCGTCGGGCGGACGGCGTTTCGCATCCGGCGTTCATCGCGCTTCGCGATGGCTTCAAACGGCAAGCTCTCAGTTACATGCTGTTCCTCAGGCTTTCGCCGGGCCTCCCGGTTGCCTTGGTGAACGCCGCTCCAGCCGTTCTCGGCGTCCGGCTATCCACGTTTGTTTTGGGCACGTTTGTAGGATTGATGCCGTCGCGTATCGCCTTGTCCACAGCCGGTGCTGGCCTCGGCCATGTCATCGAGGCCCAGAATACGCTGTATTCCCAATGTATCGCTGCGAATGCCGGGGATGACGCGTCGTGTCCCTATGTGATTGATGCCGCTTCCCTCTTGACGTGGCCAACGCTCGTCGCCTTTCTCGCGCTGGCGCTTTTAGCGTTGGTTCCTGCGATCCGCGACGCGATCGCGCGGACGCGCGCAGGGGTCGTCGCCCAACCGCGCCGCGAGCCTTGAAGCGGCACTCCTGGAGGGACACGACGACCATGTTGATGGAAACGCCGCCGCAACTGCCGCTGAAATCATCGCCGCCACAAACACCGCCGCCCACGCCGTCTGACCGCGACGCCATCAGTGCGGACCTGTGTATCATTGGGTCTGGACCCGGTGGCCTTGCACTCGCGATCGGCGCTGCAGCCTATGGCCACACGGTCGTGCTGGTCGAGAAACACAAAATGGGCGGCGCGTCGCTCAATTCGGGCGCAGTGCCCGCTCACGCCCTTTACGCGATCGCTGACCGGGCCCATGCCATCCGCTCGGCAGGGGCGTTCGCCATTGCGCCGTTCGAACCCTCGATCGACCGCGCCAAGGTCGAGGCTTATGTGCGTGAGACGATCGCGACGTTAACTCCCAACGCTGCGGCAGAGCGGTTGCGAGGTCTTGGGATCAGGGTTGTCCAGGCGGCCGCACGGTTCGTCGATCCAAGGACGGTGGTC
>JBBRKD010000093.1:0-6584 GCA_038218255.1 Hyphomicrobiales bacterium
CAATCACGACGTGCAAAGACTGCCGCGCGATGAATATCACATGATATCAATGGTTTGCTATTCCACGCTAACCGCTAACCCATTGATCAAGCTATATATTCCTTACCGCTACTTTGCGAGAAAATGGTACGGAAACCCTGATTTGCGACACGAGGGGAGGGGACACACCCTCGTCCAGCATCATGTCGAAAAACGCATCCTCGTTGGGTGTCGGGATCATATCCTCGATGAGAAGGTTGGCGCGCGATTCCGCGAAGTCCTCGCGCCACATGGCGACTTCCACCGCCGTGCCGCGCACGAAATCCATCGCGCGGACTTCGGGGCGGATCGCCTCGATATCGAAATCGCTCATGCTGCGGCTCCCACGTGTCGCTCGTTCGCGGCACAATCTTTGTAGAAGAACAGTTCCGCGCGATCCCTTTCGTTGACGCAGGCGACCGAGCCGGCAAGGTTCCAGCCTTCGGCGGGCAGGAGGGCAAGCATGGTGGCGTTGTCCCCGTCGGTAGACGCGAACACGCGGCTCGCGCCGATCGCGGCTTCGGCGGCGCGAAGCAGGGCGCGTCCGATGCCGCGGCGCTGGTGCGCCGGGTTCACACCCAGGTGCGTGATGTAGTCGCGCCCGACGAACCCGCGCGGAAGCCACGACACATAGCCGACTACTCGGCCGTCGACTTCGGCAACCAGCATATGATCATCGGCAATCTCGATCAGGCGATTGCCGGCGAAGATGTCAAAAGCGTTGATCGCAGCAAGGTCGGTCAGCAGAGAGCGACGGATCATTGAGCTTCTCCTTCCGCGTCGAACGCCCGCTTGCCGCGCCGCTTCCATAACGCCAGCACGTCGTCGGCATCATCGCCCCGCGCGCGTCCCGCCAGATCGAGCAGCGCGCCGTAGAGCGTGGCGCGATCGTCGTCGGTCAGCTCGACCAGGCCGACTTTCTGGACAAGCCCGCCCAGCTCAATGAGGTGGCGCGTTCGTTCGCGGCGTTGCACGACCCAGGCCCTGCTATCCGTTCGCCGCTGCGTCGCTTCCGCCCGCAGCGTCGCCGCCCGGTTCAGTCGCAGCGCCCGATCCGTCGATTGGAGCAGCGCCGCCACCTTTGCGCCCGCGCCGCTGAAAGAAGGCCGCGCCCTTCGACCGCCACGCCTCCCTTGCATCCGCATCCTTCGATCCGATCGCATCGAGCAGCACGCCGGCCAGTGTCTCGGCATCGAGCGCATCGGCCCCGGTCGCAGAGACGAGCTGGCCTAACTGTTCGACCCGCTTCGCCTTGAGCGACCGTGCCTTGTCGTTCAGCGCCTTCAGCTCGGCATCGTAATCGCGAACCTTCCGCATCAGCATCGCCTTTCCGCATATCAACCGACAGCATCCTAGCGCGCCCAGCACAGGGGTAAAGCCAGAACGACGAGAAAGCAGAACGAAGTCAATCAGAAGATGCGAAGTAGATTATGAGTGCGCGCTTATACGTCGTTGCCGACGTGCGCTCAGAAGTGTAATAAGTGGGGCGTCATGGCGATCTACCATTTCTCCGCCAAGGTTGTGAGCCGCGCGAACGGATCGAGCGCCGTCGCGAGCGCCGCCTATCGTTCGGCGTCGGAGCTGCACGACGACCGGCTCGGGCGCGATCACGACTTCTCGAACAAGGCGGGCGTCATTCACTCCGAGGTGATGTTGCCTGAGGGCGCGCCGGAGCGTTTAAACGATCGCTCGACCTTGTGGAACGAGGTGGAGGCAGGGGAGAAGCGCAAGGACGCTCAATTGGCGCGCGAGGTGGAGTTCTCGATTCCGCGCGAGATGAACCAGGATCAGAGCATCGCGCTTGCTCGTGATTTCGTTGGCGAGCAGTTCGTGAAGCGCGGCATGGTGGCGGACCTCAATGTGCATTTCGACCAAGTCCAGGACGGTACCCCGAAGCCGCACGCGCATGTCATGCTGGCGATGCGCGATGTCGGGCCGGAGGGTTTCGGGAAGAAGAACCGCGACTGGAATAGCACCGAGCTGTTGAAGGACTGGCGCGAGGCGTGGAGCGCGCACGTCAACGAACGCATGGCCGAGCTGGGGCTTGAGGGGCGGATCGATCATCGCTCCTATGAAGCGCAAGGGATCGAGCTGGAGCCGCAGCACAAGATCGGCCCGGCAGCATCGCGGCGACCGGAGCAGGGACTTGAGGCGGAACGGATCGAGGATCACGTTCGCATCGCGCGTGAGAACGGCGAGAAGATCGTTGCCAATCCCAATGTCGCGTTGGACGCGATCACGCGGCAGCAGGCTACGTTCACCACCCGCGATCTTGCCACGTTCGCGTTCCGACACAGCGACGGCAAGGATCAGTTCGACCAGGTGATGGGGGCGGTGCGCGCCAGCCCCGAGTTGGTCGCGTTGGGGAAGAATGGACGCGACCAGGAGCGGTTCACGTCGCGCGACATGATCGCGGTGGAGAACCGACTTGAGCGCGCGGGCGACGAGCTGGCAGCGCGTGATGGGCATGGTGTCGGCGATCGGCACCGTGACGCCGCGATCGGCGCGGCGGAGAGCCGGGGGCTTGTCCTCTCGGGCGAGCAGCGCGACGCCTTCGACCATGTGACCGGCAATGCCGGGCTGGCGTCCGTCGTCGGCTATGCCGGTTCGGGCAAGTCGGCGATGCTTGGCGTCGCGCGCGAGGCCTGGGAGGGGCAGGGCTACACGGTGCGCGGCGCGGCCTTGTCCGGCATCGCGGCCGAGAACCTTGAGGGCGGGTCGGGCATCCAGTCCCGCACCATCGCCAGCCTTGAACATGCGTGGGAGCAGGGGCGCGAGCAGCTAGGCCCGCGTGACGTGCTGGTCGTGGACGAGGCCGGCATGATCGGTTCGCGGCAGATGGAACGGGTGTTGAGCCAGGCGCGCGACGCCGGGGCCAAGGTCGTTATGGTCGGCGACCCCGAGCAGTTGCAGGCGATCGAGGCCGGTGCGGCGTTCCGCAGCGTCACCGAGCGGCACGGCGCGGCCGAGATTACCGAGATACGCCGGCAGCGCGAGGACTGGCAGCGCGACGCCACGCGGGCGCTGGCGACCGGGCACACCGGCGAGGCGGTCCATGCCTATGACCAGCGCGGCATGGTCCGCGCGGCCGACACGCGCGAGCAGGCGCGGGGCGAGCTGGTGGACGGTTGGGATCGTGCGCGCCAGGCCGAACCAGGCAAGAGCCGGATCATTCTCACCCACACCAACGCCGAGGTTCGCGAGCTGAACGAAGAGGCGCGGGGCCGCTTGCGGGCGACCGGCGACCTTGGCGATTACGTGGCGGTGAAAACCGAGCGCGGTGACCGCCAGTTCGCGAGTGGCGACCGTATCATGTTCCTTCGCAACGAGCGCGGCATGGGGGTCAAGAACGGTACGCTCGCGACGATCGAGCGGGTATCGGCCGAGGGCATGGCGGTGCGCCTTGATGACGGGCGCGGCGTCGCGTTCGACACCAAGGACTATGCCCATGTCGATCATGGCTATGCCGCCACGTTCCACAAATCGCAGGGCGTGACGGTCGATCGCGCCCACGTGCTGGCAACGCCGGGGATGGACCGGCACAGCGCCTATGTCGGCATGTCGCGGCACCGCGACGGCGTGCAGCTCCATTATGGGCGTGACGACTTCGCCGATCAGCACAGCCTTGTCCGCGCCCTGTCGCGCGACCGGGGCAAGGACATGGCGGGCGACTATGCGCGGCCCGAGCAGGACCAGGCGCGCGCGTTCGCCGATCGGCGCGAGATCCGGTTCCCGGAACTCGCGCGCCAGGTGGTCGAGAAGGTTCAGGCCAAGGCGCGGGGCATGTTCGACGGGTTCCGGCCGAAGCCGGCGTCGCCCGAGCGCGCTCATGCTTCGCTCGCGCGCAAACCGGGTCAAGGCAGCCTCAATCAATCGAGGGCGATCGAGCGGTTCGCGCGCGCCACGACCGACATCGAGCGGATGAAGGGCAAGGGGTTGCCGGTGCTTCCCCACCAGGAGCAGGCACTGGCGAAGGCGGGCGATGCGCTCGACCAGACCCGGCCCCACGCCGCGCGCGACCTTGCTTCCGCGCTTTCTCGCAACCCGCAGCTCGCGCGCGAAGCGGCCGAGGGGAACAGCGGCGGTGCGTCGCGCGCGATGGCCGAGGAGCAACGGGTGCGGCTTGACCCCGAGCTTCGCGCCGACCGCTTCGTGAAAGGCTGGCAGGCCATGCAGCGCGGCCGTGCCGACCTGGAGCGGGCGGGCGACAAGGACGGCGCGGAGCGGTTGCGCGGGCGCATGGAGACGCTTGCCGGTAGCCTGCACCGCGACCCGCAGCTCGAATCGGTATTGCAGCGACGCGCCCCCGAACTCGGGTTGCAGATCGGCCGTGACCGCATGGTGAGCCACGAGCTGACCCACTCGCTTACCATCGGCCGCGAGCGCGACCGTGGCATGAGCCGCTAGGAGGCATATGATGAGCGAGGAACAGCCCCAGGACGGCGACCCGGCAGAGGCGTTCGAGCGGTTGCGCGGCGAGGTGGCGCTGATGCGCCGCGCCGTGGAGGGCATGGCGACCGAGCGCGCGACCATCGACGCACCCGATTATTCCGAAACGCTGGGGCGGATGGCGAACAACATCACCGTCATCGCGCAGCGGGTCGATATTCTGGCGAAGAGCCCCGCCCTGGCGATGACGCCCGAGCAGATGACCGCACGGATCACAGCGGCGGGAAGCGATGCGCGGCGAAGCGATCAGCAGATCATCGCCGAGGCGCGTTCCGGGCTGGACCAGGCGACGCGCCAGCTCGGCAGCGTGGTGGTGTCGGCGCGGCGCGGCGACGAGCAGAACCGATGGCTGGCAGGCGCGGGCGTCGGCGGCGTGATCGTCGGCATCGCGCTATGGGTAGCGTTCGCCGGGCCGATCGCGCGCGCGATGCCGGAAAGCTGGCTATGGCCCGAACGGATAGCGGCGCGGGCGCTTGATCGGCCGATGTGGGATGCGGGCCAGCGGTTGATGACCGTCGCCAACCCGGAGGCGTGGCGGGGAATCGTCGCGGGCGATCAGATCGTGCGCGCGAACCAGGACACGATCGAGCAGTGCACGAAAGCGGCGGCAAAGGCCGAAAGGCCGGTGCGCTGCACGATCAGGATTGCACCAAAGAACAAATGAAGTTGGTCGCGCCGATCACTTGGCAGATTAAGCGGTCAGGCCGGGATGAGATTACCCCGACTGCGGCAATCACGCTGCTTTCCCGCCTGCCCAACCCTGCGGGCCAACCTTCGGTTCGGTGTCAAAACCGTTCGGTTGTGACACCGCCAGCGCTCATTTCGCATTTCTCACCGCTGCCGGGAGGACGACACGAATGAGCACGTCATTGAAAGCTGCCGGCTGCTCGAATGGGGGGGAATGCGCAGACGATTCAAATATGAACAAGCGCTTTTCAGGCGCTCTGAGCCGCATAAAATATGTTCGCGCGAGATCGGCATCTGCATTACGGTCATAGCGCCCGAGCAAAAAGAAAACGGGCATCTGAAAGTTCGGGGCGGACCGCAGCCAGTTCACGCGCTCAGTTTCATGATATAGCGCGCCGAGCGAGAAGTCCTGTCCTCGCTGAAAATACACGCCATCCAGCCATGTCACTTCACTTGCTTGAAAGCTTGTCCATAATAGATAGGGCATCGACGTTGGTTTGTGCCACGCGCCGCCAAATTCGTTCAACCACTTCCGTTGCGTCAATAACGCGTCGACAGGATACGGCGGTGGCCCTATCGTTACCAATTCCTTGATCGCACTCCCGTTATTCCGTCGCTTCGCCTCCTCGACAGTGAAACGATAGGTTCGCCGTTCTCCTTCGGCTCCGCTGACCACCTGGCCGGTGCCGACATACGCTGCGACCTTGTCTGGATGCGCCTGCGTGTAAGCGACGCCGATGGTGGAACCCCACGAATGCCCGACAAGAACTACTTTTCGCTGATGGAAGCGCGTCGTCAGGTATGCGACCAACTCATCAAGATCGGATACGAACTGGCTGATCCGCATCGAGGTGGGTGGAATGGCCGCAGCATATGATCGACCCGTCCCGCGCTGCGTCCAATAAACCACGACGAAGTGGTTCTCCAGCGTGGCGTTGAAATGTCGCCACATGCCCGTTTCATCAAGCCCGGGTCCGCCATGCAGCCAGATTAGGATGGGAGCGTTCGCGTCGCGCCCTCTAATGACGATCGATTGCTCGACGCCGCCCAGCGGCATGCGTCGCATCTCAGCAACGCTGCCAGCGGCGATGGAACCCGACCCAGTAAGAAAGGCAGGCGTGCTGCCAAAACGTCCGACGTAAAGATACAACGCGAGCACGGATAGCAGCAAGGCAAAGCCGATTGCCAGGTTCTGACGCTTCGTCGTCAATGCTGGTCGCCCAACCGCCACAGCTCGGTATCGGCGAAGGCAGCGGGCAAGACAATGCAGCAACCCATCTAAGCGTCAAAACCGGTCGGTTATGACACCGCCACCCTGCCCCAGCTTTTCCAAGGGTTTGCAGGTGTCAGAATCCCGTGCCAGAACGGGCGTATGGAAATCGGCTATGCCCGCGTATCACGCGGCGACTCTCAAGACCTCGACCCGCAGC
>JBBRKD010000094.1:0-6583 GCA_038218255.1 Hyphomicrobiales bacterium
ACAAAGCCTGTCGCCGTCACGGGCGAGATCGACCAGCCAGAGACGCGCGTGCGGTCGGTCGTGTGGCGCGGTCACCGTGTGGCGCGGGCGGTCCGCGCACGGCGTACAACCTGATCTTCGGACTGAACCGATGCCCCAAGAGGAGTACTGAGAGCCGCGCGGCAAGCTTCAAGCTCTCGGATCGCCATGGCGAGGCCCGCCAAGTGCGACGGGAGCCGCCCGCCAGCGACGGCGGCAGTTCCAGAGGCAGCGACGGCGGCGTCCGGCCGTTTCGACTTTTCAGACTTTGGAAGATCGCGAACGCGGCCGACGGGTTGCGCCACACTTTTGATCGGTGGTTTGGCCGCAACCTTCGAACCGGCCGACGCAGGTGCCGCGTCAGCTGCGTCCTGACCATGCACCTTGACCTGATCGATCCCTTGTTCCCGCAGGATCTTCTGCACGCCCTTGATTGTGTAGCCTTCGGCGTGCAGCAGCTGCTGAATGCCGCGCAATAGAACCATATCTTCCGGGCGATAGTAACGTCGTCCACCGCCCCGTTTCATGGGCCTGATTTGGGGAAACTTAACTTCCCAAAAGCGGAGCACATGCTTGGGGACTTCGAGTTCGTCTGCGACTTCGCTGATGGTTCGAAACGCCTCGGCCGATTTGCTCATCGCGGCATCCTGTATGCATGGGTCGACATGGTGCCGGACGGCGGCGCGCATTCAACATGAGTGAACGCACGCGATCGAGCCAGGCGATGAAACGCCAACACAACGGATACGACGCAAAAACTACGAAACGATGGTCACGTCCTCAGAACGCGCGCCATAGCCCAGCGTTAAGCTAGTGAGACAAAGTTAATGGGTCAAATTTAGTGGGTCAAGCCTGGCGGGTTGCTGCCGACTTGCGGGCGGGCCGACCTTCGGCTTTGCCCTTCGCGGGCGTTGCAACCGGCTGCGAGGCCGCACTGGCGCTGGCGGACGGTCTTTTCTTTGCGCCGGCGTTAATTCGTTCCTTCATCACATTGCTCGGCCGGAACACAAGCACGCGACGCGGCGTGATCGGCACTTCCTTGCCGGTCTTGGGGTTGCGGCCGATGCGCTGGCCTTTTTCCCGGATCCCAAACGAGCCAAACGACGAGAGCTTGACCTGGTCGCCCGAGGCCAGCGTCTGCGAAATTTCACTCAAAATCAGTTCGACGAGATCCTGCGATTCGTTGCGCGGCAACCCCACCTTGCGAACGACGGCCTCGGCCAAGTCGGCCCGCGTCAATGTCTTCCCACCCATGAAACACCTACTCTCTCAGCTTCCCAAGGGGAAACGCTAGACCTCACACGCGGCCCCGTCAATGACCCGCTAGTCACAAGCGCCTGAAAAATAACGGGGAATTTGCCGGTTTCGTCAAGAGGCGTTGCGCGTTTACCAGCGCAGGAGAACGGCACCCCAGGTAAAGCCACCGCCCATCGCTTCCAGCATGATGAGATTACCTTCGTTGACGCGCCGTTGCTCGAACGCCACGTTCAGCGCCAGCGGGATGGAGGCGGCCGACGTGTTGCCGTGCTGGTCGAGCGTCATCACGATCTTGTCGCGCGCGACGCCAAGCTTCTTGGCAACGCCCTCAAGGATCCGCTGGTTGGCCTGATGGGGAATATAAAGATCAACGTCGTCTGCAGCATAGCCGGTCGCGAGCAGCGTTTCTTCCATCACGCCTGAAATCTTTTGCACCGCGTGGCGGAACACTTCACGCCCGTTCATGCGCAGATGGCCAACGGTTTTGGTCGAGCCAGGGCCGCCGTCGACATACAGCAGGTCTTCGTAGCGGCCATCCGAGCGGATCTTGCAGAAGATGATACCACGCTCGTCTTGCGTGCCACGCTGAGGCATGGCTTCCAGCACGATCGCACCGGCTCCATCGCCAAACAGCACACAGGTGCTGCGATCGCTCCAATCCAGGATGCGGGAGAAGGTTTCGGCGCCGATGACGAGCGCGCGGGTGGCTTGGCCGGTGCGCAGCAGGCTGTCGGCAACCGTCAACGCATACACAAATCCCGAGCAGACGGCCTGAACATCGAACGCTGCCCCTTTGCTGACGCCGAGCATCGCCTGGATCTTGACAGCGGTCGCTGGAAACGTGCGGTCGGGCGTGGCTGTAGCGCAGATGATGAGATCGATGTCGAGTGGGTCGATGCCAGCTCGCACGAGGGCCTGCTTGGCAGCCGCCGCCCCGAGCGTCGACGTGAGCTCATCATCGCTGGCAATGTGGCGGGCTTTGATGCCGGTGCGCTCGACGATCCACTCGTCCGTCGTATCGACGAGCGTTGCCATGTCCGCGTTCGTCATCCGGCGCTTGGGCAGGGCGGCACCAACGCTTCGAACGACGGATCTCAATGGTGCCACGCGGCGCCCCTGGGTTTCTTGCTCTTGCGGCCCACTACCCGGGGCCGATTGGGAGTTTCACGTCGGGTCACGTCTGGGTCGTCAGGTCGATTCTGCCGCCGCCGATCCGACATCGGGTCCAGCAACCATAGGTGCGGCTTTGGATCCAGCAGCCGCGGCTCCAGAAGTCACGGATCCAACAGCCATGGTTCCAGCAACCGCGGGTCCAGCAGCCATCGGTGCGGCCATGGGCAATGCCGCAGCCAGATCGGCGCTCAGGCGACCCACGAGACCACGGTCGGCCATTTCGTAGGCGAGATCAACCGCGCTTGCAAAGCCGAGCGCATCGCTGCCACCGTGGCTCTTGATGGCGATGCCGTTCAACCCAAGAAAGGTTCCGCCGTTGACGCGGCGAGGATCCATCCGCTGTTTCAGAGCCTTGAGGCCGCCCCGCGCAAGAAAAGCACCAGCCATCGACAGCGTGGAGGATTGCAGCGCGTCCTTGATGTATTGGCCGACTTGGCGGGCCGTGCCTTCGGCCGTCTTGAGGGCAATGTTGCCTGCAAATCCTTCAACGACGACGACATCAACAATGCTCTGGCCGATTTCGTCGCCCTCGACGAAGCCATGGTAGGTCAACGGCAGATCGCGGTCTTTGAGGAAAGCATGGGCCTCTTTGACTTCGTCGGCACCCTTAATGTCCTCGGAGCCGACGTTGAGCAGCCCGACGGTCGGCTTTTCCATATGGAACAGCGCGCGCGCCATGGCAGCGCCCATCATCGCGAAATCGGTGAGCTGGCGTCCGGACGCGCCGATGTTGGCACCCACATCCAGCACGATACATTCGCCCTTGATCGTCGGCCAAAGCGCGGCAATCGCGGGGCGTTCAATTCCAGGTAGCGGGCGGAGGATAAGTTTGGCCATGGCCATCAGCGCGCCAGTGTTGCCGCCCGAGACGACGGCTGCTGCCTCCCCGTTTTTCACGGCTTCCAGCGCGAGCCACATGCTGGAGCCTTTGCCGCGCCGCATGGCTTGGCTCGGCTTTTCATCGCTCGCGATCGCAAAGGTGGTGTGGACCACGCGCGTACGGGCGGCGAGCTTGGGATATTTCGCCAGGACCGGGCCGATCTTGCCCTCATCGCCAAACATCACGAACGCAATGAGGGGCTGACGTGTCAGTGAGATGGCCGCGCCCGGGATCACGACCTCAGGGCCGAAATCTCCGCCCATGGCATCTAGCGCAATGGTCCGGTTCGCCAGCATGGGCACGGACGGCCTTCAAAAAACGATGGATCGAGACAACGGGTACTGTCGATCGAAAGCACCCGTCAATACGGCCGGAAACATACCCAATTGCGAGGCTCGCACAACCGCTTTCTCGCCACCAGCTATTGCACACGTCCAGCGTGTGGCCGGTGCGGCGTCAGGTTTTTGGCTTCAGCTTCGAGAGGACGGCGAACGGGCTGCCTTCGCCGGCCTGCAGTTTGGGGTCTTCCCAGCCAAAAGCTGCGTCTGGCTTGCGGGGGTAGGGGTTGAGGCCAGCGGCCAACGTTTCAAAGACAACGCGGCCGACGTGGAGTTCGCCGTGTTCGATCGGTTCGATCTCGGGAAGCGAGAGGATTTCGACATCGTCACCTGCGGGCGCAGCAGGGGATTGCTCGTCGTCAGCATCCGGCGAGAACAGCACGCTGATCGGGAGCGAGAGCGTTGCTGGAACGGGCTCAAGCGACACGACGCATGGTTGTAAGACGACCGCATCGCATTGCCCCTCCAGGCGATAGCGTCCCCCACCGGCAGGGCGCAGAGTGTAGCTCGCAGCCAAGCGTTCACACGCGATCAGGCCAAGGCTGGATGCGACGGCTGCCCGTTCGCTGGCCGTGGCTTCGCGCACCTGCGGGCGAGGGCCACCGGGGATTTCAGCGACGGGATAACTCCAGGTCAGCGCAGCGGTCACGGGCGGGTCTCGGGGCCGGGACCAGCACTACTGTCTGCGTGAGGGCCAGCGCCTGGGCGAGGGCCAGGGTCGGGGAAGGTGACTTTGCCGTCGCGCAGATCGGCAGCATCGATGGCCGCAAGATGAGCCACGGCGCGGCGCGCATAGGTAGCAAGCGCTGCGGCTTCGGGCGCTGCACGTTCGGCGTATACATGCTCGATCAATTTCGCCACCAGCGGCCCGTCGACCTCATCCGCAAGCGCCGTCCGGTAATCGACGCCACGGGCGTAAACGCCAGCGGCCGCGCGTTTCACGCGCTTGGGCACGGTCGTGTCGCCAACGCCAATTTCGCGCATGGCATCATCCATGTCGGTGATGAACGTCTCCAGGGTTTCGCGGCGCAAGTCTTCATCGCCGACGTCGGCCTGCCCCAGGCGTTCCAGCGCCAAGATGAGATGCAGCGCGACCAGTTCATAGCGCCCTTCCATGCTGTCGGCGACACCATAGGACGTGTAGAACGCCGGCTGGCGGGCCTGCGCCACGACCGCGCCATAAAGGTCACGTGCCTTGCGTTTGCTGTCGGATCGCTGGCCGAGCCACGAAAACATGTTGGGGATGAACTTTCTGCAGATTGGCGCGAAGGTGTCTGCCCGAGCGGACTTGGTCGTTTGATGTGATTAGCGAACAGGCAGCCTATTGGATAGTGGCAGCGTTTTGGATAGTGTCTGAGCAACTTGAAAAGTGAGTCGCGTACTCGTTGGTGTCGCCTACGGTCGCAGCACGGTCGTGGGATCAATGCGTGGGATCAATGCATGCGATCAATGCGTGGGATGAATGGGACGGTCTATGGGCAATCGGATGAACGTCGAGATCGCGCGATGGGGTCGCAGCATGCGCCCGGTGACGGAGCGGCTCGGTTCACTGCCCACGCTTGCGTTCGCAGTCGCGTTGATCGGGCTTGCGGGATGCGCTGAGACGATCGTCAAACACGGACACCAGTTCCGGGAAACCGACCTCCAGCAGATCTCACCCGGCATGACGGCCGAGCAGGTTAAGCTGACGCTCGGCACGCCCACGACAACGAGCGCCATCGCAACTGGCAACACCTATTATTACATCTCCTCGACCGAAGCGGAAAAGTCGTTCCTGTCGCCGCGCGAGACGGACCGGCAGGTGGTCGCTGTCTATTTCAATGAGGGTGGCTCGGTCGACCGCGTCGCAAACTACGGCCTCAAGGACGGCAAGGTGTTTGACTTCATCACCCGTTCGACGCCAGCGCCCGGTGCCAAGGATGAAGGCATCTTGAAGCAGCTGTTCCGCAACCTCGGCAGCAAGCAGCTATTTGGCCAGTAAGCTTGGCCAGGAGGGCTGGGCGCGATCCTGGCGACACAGAAGCTGCGAGCGATCATGCGCGACGATGGTGTCATCGAGACGGTGTGGGACTTGGGGCAGCGCTGCAGCCTACGACGCCGCACTTCCCGCGCGCCAAAAGGCGTCGCTGTATTGATCCAGCTCATCACGTCTCGTTGCAGGCCGTGACAATGGCCCGACGGCAGCCCGACGGTTGTCCAACGGAGGCCCAACGGCAGCCCAACGCCGCCCCAACACGCGATTGACTTGCAGCGGGGCGCACATTAGCTTTTTTGTCACAGGGTCGTCATGTGTCGCTCTTCCTGCCGATCTTGTCGCCTCTAACGGAAACGGACACGTGCGAGACCGGAATGACGCCACCTCAGTTAAGCTCTACGGACGCGCCTGATATCCGCGTGCGACGACCAGCCAAGCCCTAGCGATCAAGCCCTAGCAATTTGCAGGCTCACTGGCTGACGCAAGCACGTCAAGGTCAACACCGCAGCGTTGGGACCATTCCATGACACTTCAGGTCACGGGTAAAAACGTCGAAGCTGGCGAAGCTTATAAAATTTACATCACAGACAAGCTCGGCGACAGCTTGGAAAAATACATCGGTCCCGAGATTTCCGGGCACATTCGATTGGAGAAGGAGCGCGGTCGGTTCCGTACTGATTGCTCGATCCGGCTCAAGACGGGTTTGCTGCTCGAATCGCACGGTGAAGGCGCAGACGCGTACGCCAGCGCGGACGCCGCCGTCGAACGGATGGACAAAAGGCTTCGCCGCTACAAGCGCCGCCTGAAAAGTCACCATAATGGCCACGGACGTGATGAACTTTCGCGCGAAACGGCCACAGCCGACTACACCGTTCGCGCTGATGAGGATGACACGTCGGCTGCCGAAGAGCTGAGCGAGCATCCGGTGATCATCGCTGAGGC
>JBBRKD010000095.1:0-6488 GCA_038218255.1 Hyphomicrobiales bacterium
TTCGAGATCAACACGTTGTTCCCCTTTAAGGTGTTCGGCGTCGATGCCTCGTTCACGAATTCCTCGCTCTACATGGTGACGGCCCTGACGTTGATCAGCTTCTTTCTGATCACGGCCATGCGCAAAGGGGCCTTGGTTCCAGGCCGCATGCAGTCGATGGCTGAGCTGACCTATACGTTCGTTGCCGACACCGTGCGAGAAAACGTCGGAGACGAGGGGATGAAGTTCTTCCCGCTCGTGTTCTCTTTGTTTATTTTCGTTCTCGTGCTGAACGTTCTTGGAATGATCCCTATCCCTGGTGTCACGTTTACGGTGACGAGCCACATCGTGGTGACGGCTGCCTTGGCGCTGCTTGTCATCGGTATCGTCGTTGGCTACGGCATCTATGTTCACGGCCTCGGGTTCTTTAAACTGTTCGTGCCGTCCGGCGTGCCGGGCTGGCTGCTGCCGATCCTGATCCCAATCGAAGTCATCTCGTTTATATCGCGGCCGATCAGTTTGTCGGTGCGTCTGTTTGCCAACATGCTTGCAGGACACATCGCGCTCAAGATCTTTGCCGGTTTCGTCGGTACGCTGCTTGCGGCGGGCGTCTGGTCGGTTCTCGCGCCTCTGCCGATGGCTTTAACGGTCGCACTCACCGCGCTCGAAGTTCTGGTTGCGGTGCTGCAGGCTTACGTGTTTGCGGTTCTGACCTGCATCTACCTGAGTGATGCCGTCCATGGCGCGCATTGACGGATAACGGTTGGTTTCGCCTGACGACTTTCCCATGAAAACCCCCACAGGAGACGACGACTATGGCTGCTGAATCCCTTGAGATCGCCAAGCAGACGGCAATCGCTGCAAAGTACATCGGTGCTGGCATCGCGTGCCTCGGCATGGCAGGCGCAGGTATCGGCCTTGGCAACCTGTTCGGCCAGTTCCTCGCAGGTGCCCTGCGCAACCCTTCGGCTGCTGACGGCCAGCGCGGCACACTGCTGCTCGGCTTCGCCTTGACGGAAGCCCTCGGCATCTTCTCGCTGCTTATTGCACTGCTGTTGCTGTTTGCGGTCTGAGTGACACCGGTTCGACGCAAGTTCTTGAGGGCGTTGCCACGTTGGCAGCGCTCTCAACGAATTTACGGGTGACGCATCGCCTCAAGATTTTGATATTCATAGCACGCAACGAGGTCAGCCGATGGCGGCTAAGCAAGACGCAGGCACCCAGGTTGCGGGGGAAGCACCCGGCGGTAACTTTCCGCCCTTCAACCCGCAGACGTTTGCCCCCCAGCTGATCTGGCTGACGCTGACATTCACGGTGCTTTATCTCGTGATGTCTCGGAAGGCACTGCCGCGCATCGCGGACGTGTTGGAGGAACGCGCCAACCGTATCAAGCGCGATCTCGACGCGGCTGAGCGTCTCAAGGGCGAGACCGACAAGGCACTCGCATCCTACGAGCAGGCGCTCAGCGATGCCAAGGCGTCGGCGAGCGGGCTTGCCAAACAGACCCGCGAAAAGCTCTCAGGCGACGTTGAACGTGAGAAGGCAGCCGTCGATACGCAGATGAATGCCAAGATCGCGGACGCTGAGTTGCGAATTGCTGCCACCAAGGCGAAGGCGCTTGCAAGCGTCAACGAGATTGCGACCGGAACGGCTGCGTCGATCGTCGGGCGGTTTATCGGCCAGGACGCAACGGCCGATGAGGTGACGCGCGCGCTCGCCGCCGTCGAAGCCGGGCGTCGGTCCACTCTGACGGCAGGAGAGTAAGGCGATGGAGTGGATACACAACCCCGAGTATTGGGTTCTCGTCGCGTTCTTGATTTTCGTTGGACTTGTCTGGCGCGCTGGTGTTCCCGGACAGATTGCCAAGGCGCTGGACTCCCGCGCCGACACGATCCGGATGGAAATCGACGAAGCCCGTCGTTTGCGCGAAGAAGCCCAGGCGTTGCTCGTGGATTATCAGAAAAAGCAGCGCGAAGCCGAAGGTGAGGCCAAGGCCATCATTGAAGCTGCAAAGCGAGAGGCGGAAGCGCTTGCGGCCGAAACGCGGGTCAAGCTCGCCGAGCAGGTTGAACGTCGCACGCGGATGGCCGAAGAGAAGATCAGCCGCGCCGAAGCACAGGCGGTGAGCGAAGTGCGGGCCGCAGCCGTCGATACCGCATTGGCTGCCGCTCGGCAGATCTTGGCGGCAAAGGCTGCTGGTGCAACGGGCGCGGGCCTTGTCGACGACGCGATCCGCGATCTGAAGACGAAGCTCAATTAAACGCAGCAAAGACGATCGACGCCGTTTGAACGTTTTGAAGGGCTGCCCGAGCGATCGGGCAGCTTTTTTTGTTGATGATCCTCGTATTAGACGCGGCCGAGGCGACGATGTGATGACCGGCGCAGGCGACGCACGGCTGTCAACCAGTTGTTTGCCTTTGCCTGCGATGGTGTTGGGAGTGTGTGCTTGCCCGAGCCACGGGATCGCGGTGAGCCTTGCCGATCGGTAGGGTTTGGCGCTCTTAAACCGGCTTGCGGCGTGCTGCCCCCCGACGTGGAGGACTGCCCGTGGCTGAAGCTGCCGTATTGCACGATGCGACGATGTCCAACCCGGCGCATGCGGCGCTTGCACGGCTCGAAGCCCGGTTGCTCGAATTGCGTACGACAGGGCCGCGGATCGCGGTTTTACTGCCGTGCTACAACGAGGAAGCCGCGATCGGTGGCACGGTCGCCGCCTTCAAGGCGTCGCTGCCTCAGGCCGACATCTACGTCTACGACAACAACTCGCGCGACCGGACGATCGAGGTGGCGGTCGCTGCCGGTGCGATCGTCCGACAGGAGCCCTATCAGGGCAAGGGCAACGTCGTTCGGCGGATGTTTGCCGATATTGACGCCGACATCTACGTGATGGCCGATGGCGACATGACGTACGATCCGACGGCTGCACCCGCTTTGATCGAGCGATTGATGGCAGGCCAACTCGACATGGTGGTGGGCGCGCGCGTTGAGACGGCGCAAGCGGCCTATCGGCCAGGGCACAGGTTCGGCAACCGTTTGTTCAATGGCATTACCAAGACCCTGTTCGATAGCCATTTCACGGATATTTTCTCCGGCTACCGCGTGTTCTCGCGCCGGTTCGTCAAGTCGTTCCCGGCGTCGTCGGCGGGCTTTGAAATCGAGAGCGAGCTGACGGTGCATGCGCTCGATCTGAAGCTGCGGACTGCGGAAGTGCCGCTGCCCTATGGCAAGCGTCCGGAAAATTCGGTGTCAAAACTCAATACATATCGAGACGGTGCGCGCATCTTGTGGATGCTGCTCGGCATGTACCGCATGGTATCGCCGCTGCGGTTTTATGGGGCGATCGCGCTGGTGTTTGCGCTGGTGTCGCTTGGGCTAGGGCTGCCCGTGTTGCAGACTTGGCTGGCGACCGGCCTTGTGCCGCGCTTCCCGACGGCGATTGCGGCAGCGGCCATTGCCCAGCTCTCGGCGCTGATGCTGGTGTGTGGCCTCGTGGTGGACGCCGTGTCAGACAGCCGTCGCGAGATCAAGCGCTTGCGCTATCTCGATCTCGCAGCACCCGGCCACCCGAAAGTGACCTGACGTTCTAAGGTTTGGCGGCGCTGCCAGCAGCAGCCGACGCTGCCGCCCGTTCGGCGGCCGCTGCTGCCCGTTCGGCTGCCTCGGCTGCCTTTTGAGCGGCTGCAAGAGCTTGCTGTGCGACCGTTGCGTCAGCGGATGCGGCGGCGGGCTTGGGCGGGGCAACAGGCGCTTTGTCGGTTACCGGCGCTGCGACGACAGGCTTAGGCACCACCGACACCGTGCCCGTTTCGAGGGCTGCGGGCTTTGGTGTTGCGGTTGCAATAGGCTTGACGACCGGGGCTGTGACTTTTTTGAGCGGCGTGCCAGAGGCTGGCTTATCACCGGGAGCCGCAGCTTGGTTCACGGGCGGCGTCACGGGCGCGCCATCCCAGCAGACGGTCGCTTCGGCGCGGCACGTGTGTTCATCAAACACGATCAAGTTCAAGAACAGTTCGCACTTCACCTCTTTGGTGCCGGTTCGGTAGGTCTTGACGCCGTGGTCTGCCGCCCATTTGGCAATGTACTTGTCGAGCAGGCCCTTGGCGTCTTGCGTCGGGCCGTCCTTGCCATAGTCGTTCACGGAAAACCCAAGCCGCGTGCAGGCGGCGAAGGCTGGCTGCACGCTCGCAATCGACAACGCGACGGCAAGGGGTGCGAAAGCGAGGCTTGAAGCGGGACTGCGCATGGGTCTCTCTGGCTGTTGGATGCAAGGGGGCCGCGCCGTCGGGCGCGTACCCTCGACTGCTATACCTTATCCGCCCGATGCTCGCCTGCCTAGACCCGCAGAGCCACGACCCGTGGATCAAAACAAAACACCCGCTTGGGAGAGTTCTCCGAAGCAGGTGTTTTCAAACGACTGATGTTGTTGAGATATCAGTGAAGGAAGGGCGCGTTTCCGCCATGTTGGCCGGGGCCAATCCCTGATTCAAAGAAGAAGCCGTGATCGAACGGACCTGCGTTCGTCTGGCGGTCGATGCTGGGATCTCGCAGGCTGTTCGCCGATCCGAATTTGCCACGGCTGTCGCCGTACGTGTTGATGCTGTCGGCCTGGTTGTAGGAGTAGCCGCCACGCTTCGTCGTCGTGGTCTTCGCCTTTGCCTTAGAGCCGTCCTGGGCGATCGACGTGTGCATCGGTGCGACGAACGCTGCGATGGCGACCAGCGCCAAAGTCCAAGTTATGCGAGACATCAGCCATCCTACTCTGAAGCGGTTTTAAACCTGTGAAGTTCAACGATAGTCGAAATGAACAGAAAATTCGTAAACGAACCGAAACATTACGTTCATTTTTGCGGACCTGTCACCGCCCGACCACGGCCAAGCGGTGACAGCACCCTGGTGTTATTTGCAGCTCTTTTGCCTGGAGGTGCAGGTCGTCGACACGAGCAAGGTCTGGTCGCATGTGGTGCCGACCTTGCCGACGCCTTTTTCGCCATTCTTGGCGATCATGTCCTTCAAGGCTTTGTTGGACATGAACATCGCGATGTCTTTGGTCACGCCAAGGCCTGAGGCCGACGAGCTGGAGCATTTACCGGCATGGGCCGCTGTGGTCATCGAAAGGGCAACAAGCGTGAGAATCGTAATTCGGATCATCGGTGATCTCCATATGTGAAAGGGAGGGCGCTTGGTCTCTCCGGAGTGAGTGACCTTGAGCCGACGGTGTAAACTGGCAAAAAACGCAGCCGTTACGCGATAGATAATCTCAACTCGACCGATGGCCCCCGGCTGGACCGTGTGCGCAACCGACGTTTAGAGCCTGCATATCGACGCTTTCCCACGACAACTGACGCCCAATCCCATCTTCGCTTTGCAGATCGTGGCCGGCTTAGAGACCCGATAACCCGGGGTCTTGCCCGTCACGATCCACGCAGACCAGAGGTCGGTGTCGACCGATCGCAGGAGCCCTTCATACACCTGAAAGCGCGCAACTTTCTCGGTTGGACCCGTTCCGTCGGCTGTTTTGACCGCACACCGTGTCGCCGCGTCAACAGCGACCGGGCTGCAGGCCGCAAAGGCGGCTGCCGCCAATGCCAGGGGAAGTCGTCGACGCGTTGCTCGGTCGTTCATGTTCAGCGTCCTTGGAAAGACTGTGTCACGTTGTGGGCTGATGTTGGGGTGTCAACCAGCGCGTGGTGCCGGAGTTCGCCGGGCCCTGGCCCAACCGATCGGCCAGAAATGGGAGCAAGCGGTCGAGCTTGTCTTTCAGTTGAAACGGCGGGTTGAGGATGATCATCCCGCAACCCGCGAGGCCGACACCATCGGCGGCGCGCACGAGCAATTCGACACTCAACACCTTGTCGAGCCGCAGGTCTTCGATCTCGCGACGGAAAGCGTAGACGGGGCGTGCGTCCTTGATGGGATACCACAGCATGTAGATACCCGTTGCAAACCTGCGGTGGGCCTCCTGGAGGCCGACCACGAGACGGGCGAGCTCGCCCGGCTCCTCGAACGGCGGGTCGATGAGAACGACGCCACGACGTTCCTTGGGCGGGAGCAAGGACTTTAGCGCAGTCCAGCCGTCAAGGTTCGTGGCTTTGGCCTGCTTGTCGCGGGCAAGCACCCCGGCGAGTTCGGCGAAATCGTCGGGGTGGAGTTCGTTGGCGATGAGGTGATCGCCTAAGCGGAGCAGATGGCGTGCAATCAGCGGGCTGCCTGGGTAGACCGTGATCGGCGCACCGGCTGTCATCCCCGGATTTTCAGCCGCGATTGCTGCCAAATACGGCGCGAGCAACTCTGCGATCTCGGGCGGCAACGGTGCCGCAACGAGGCGCGCGATGCCGTGGCGCGCTTCACCGGTTTTCAGCGCTTCGGGGCTTGCGAGATCATAGCGGCCCGTCCCGGCGTGTGTGTCGATGACCCGGAACGGGGCCGCTTTGAGTTTGAGATGCTCAAGCACCATCGCCAACGTCGCGTGCTTGAGGACGTCGGCGAAGTTTCCAGCGTGGTAGGTATGG
>JBBRKD010000096.1:0-6474 GCA_038218255.1 Hyphomicrobiales bacterium
GCTGGATGATCTCGTAGGCGTTGCCGATGCAGTGGTTCGAGGTCGCGCAGGCGGACGAGATCGAATAAGTCACGCCCTTGATCTGGAACGAGGTGGCTAGCACCGCCGATGTGCCCGAGCACATGCCCTTCGTCACTTCAAACGGCCCCACCTGCTTGGGCGTCTTGTTGCGCGCGGTGTCGGCCGACCAGACGATGGCTCGTGTCGAGGGGCCACCCGACCCCATGATGATGCCGGTGCGTTCGTGGCTGACGGCTGCCGGTTCAAGCCCGCTATCGCGAATGGCTTGATCCATTGCGATGTAGTTCCAGCCGACGCCTGCTTCCATGAAGCGCTTGGGCTTGCGGGGAACAATTGTCTCCCAATCGATGACGGGCTGGCCGTGGACCTGACAGCGAAACCCTAACCGGGCGTAATCATCGGCCTTCACGATGCCGGAACGTGCGTCCCGCAGCGAGGCCACCACCTCCTGCGCGGAGTTTCCGATGGAGGACACGACGCCGAGGCCGGTGACTACGACACGTCTCATCTTGCGTGAACCCTTGTAGATATTCCGGTCGTGTTGGCGTGTGGCACGCTCAGCCGTTGGCGGCCGATGCATCCGGCTTTAAAAGAACGCGAAGGTCTTTGGCGACATAGATCACTTCGCCATCAGCAATCAATTGGCCATCGGCTTCAGCGAGCTTGAGCTTGCGCGCAATCACCCGTTTGATGTCGATCACGTATTTCAAGTGCTTCACATCGGGCGTCACTTCTTTCATGAAGCGCACCTCGCCGACGCCCGACGCACGGCCCTGCCCCGTCAATCCGGTCCAGCCGAGGAAAAATCCGGTCAGCTGCCACAGGGCATCGAGGCCGAGGCAGCCCGGCATGACGGGATCGCCTTCAAAATGGCATTTGAACAGCCAATCCATGCGCGGATTGCCCGCGACCGCGAGATCAGCGACGATCTGGCCTTTGCCGTGAGCGCCCCCCTGATCAGAAATCGCCGAGATCGTGTCGAACATGAGCATCGGCGGCAACGGCAGTTGGGCATTGCCGGGTCCAAACAGCCGTCCATGGCCGCATTCGATCAGGTCAGCAAAGTCATAGCTCGCGCGCCGTTCGGCCATTGTGTACGATCGTCCTATCAGACTGACGCTAGGGTCCCTGCACGGTCGTCATGCCAGGCCGTCGCATGAAGCGCGGTGTGGTATCACACCCTCGCGCCCCTTCAAAAGGTAAAGACCGTCAGCGTCAAGAGCTCCACAGTTCGTTTGCCGCGTGCGCGTTCGCCAGCCCTCGCGGTGATCAGCGCGGCCACAACAGGTGCGGCGGCGGACCAAGTTGGATGGCGGGGTTGTTTAGGGGGGGGGTTAAACGGGGTTGGGGATCGGGGATGTTGCATGCGGCCTGAAGAGCCCCTATGATTTCAGAACGAATGATAAACTCGCGATCGCTGATGCACCAGACGCTCCGCGAAAGTACGCCTCACTCCCACTCACGGCACCACACAGCGAATACCACCAGACAGTCAAACATCATGAGCAGCGACTTCACCGCCGATGGACCCGCCCTCAGCGACCGCGAGACCCGCGTGCTGGACATGCTGCGCGTGGCCGAGCTGCGACCTACCCGCCAACGCGTGGTGCTCGCCACTTTGCTGTTTGGCGGCCCAGATCGTCACGTCTCAGCCGAAGTGCTTCACGCTGAAGCCTTGGCGAGCGGCGAACATGTCTCACTGGCCACCGTTTACAACACGCTTCATCAGTTTCGCGGTGCAGGTCTCGTGCGCGAACTCGCCATCGACGCATCTCGCGCCTACTTCGACACCAACACATCCAATCACAATCACTTCTTCATCGAAGAAGGCGGCAAGCTGTTGGATATTCCAGGCGACGGGATCAAGGTCGACGGCTTGCCCAAGCCCCCTGCTGGCATGCGGATCTCCCACATCGACGTCGTGGTTCGCTTGGTGCCAGACGATCGCTCCTGACCGCTCGCTGGCAACGCATCCCCATGCGTTCCCACGGCCTAAGGCCTTCGCGGCAGCCCCGTGATGAATGCGCCTCCGGTCGCTGCTGTACAGCCCGCTGCTGGCAATCTCCGATGCCGTGGCCGCAGCCACAAAAGCGCCCGGCAACGAACTCTTGCAAAAATTGTCGAACAGTCGCAGGGAGCGAACGCAAGTGGATCAACGTCGGTCGGGTGTCAGCCACGGTCGGCTGAACTAAGCGCGCCCTAACAGGTGTGCCGTTTCTGTTGAGTGCGTCCCGACAGCGTACTTCGCAGGATGACAGACATGACGCTTCAAACCACGCGACCCGATCCAACGCTCCCCCACAGCACCCAAACCGAGAACGCCGAGCCTGCGCTTTCGGGTGGGCTTGCCGCCCTTCTCGACCGGTTCAGCGCATCCGTTCTCAGTCCCGAGACGCACACGTTCGGCGACTTGGCGACGACCGTACAAGCCTTGCATGCTGAAATGTCCATGCTGGCCCATCACGTTCGGTCCAACGAAACGCTTGAGGCCGAAGCGATCGATTTCGACGCTATCTTTCCCGTTGTCGCAGCCGTCGATGACCCCGAAGCCTATGCGGGCATTGCCGACCACGAAGCCCTTGAAGACCTGTGCCGGACGCTGAGCCGCTAACGGTCACACAATACTGACGCCGGCTGCCGACTATTTGATGCGGCCGCACCTCATTGCGTAAAACAAATGATCCTGCCCCCTCAATGGGCCGCGTCGTCTGCATCACCCAAAGAGGCCATTCCGAGCTTCCCGAAGTCAAACGTCACGACGTTGACGGTCCGGAGATAGCCGCGTTGCGCGGTGTGCGCGCTGGCGCCATCTGGCGATCTGTCATTGCCAGAGCTGACGCTCATCAACAGCGGAAGCAGCGCAAGCCCAGCGATTGCGCTCACGCGCGCCAGCTCGCCCCTGGTCCAGAAACGGAACGCATAAGTCTCGGCTCGTCTCAATCGGGTCGGCATCCCAGGTTCCTCACAAGTCGCGTTCGGACGACACTAAGGCACCATAGTTTCCAACCCCTTAACCCTCGCTCCATTCTGGGATGCATTCACAACGCCCGGTGTCGCCGCACGAAAACGTCAACCGCCGCTTCAACCGCCGCCGCGTTGAAAAGCAAGATCGAACCGGCGCATGAACGCCGTTCGTTCGGGCGCGTCGAGCCCGTGGAACGTGATCGTCACCGCCGCAAGCGGCATTTCCACGAGCGCACTCAGCCGCAAGCCGGGACGAGGCTCATAGGCGATCACGACGTGGCCCCCGCTCACGCCAATCTCAGCCGTCGTGCGTGCGGCGGGTAACGGCGCGCCGGTCAGGGGTCCAATCGTGCGCTGGAAATCGGCCAAAGTCAGTCCCATCAGCTTTTCAACGCGTTCAGGGGTCTCCACGTCACCCACCACCGATCGGGGGCCAAACGGCCAGCGCATCGCCAGGCGATAGCTTCACGTCCCCGCGCGCGGCTGGCGGTTGGAAATGCCCGTTGAGCAGAACCAGATGGCACATGGCGCGCGGCACGTTGTGGGCATCGAGCAGATCGTGGATCGATGTCCCGTCCGGCACGTCCAGCGGGACTTCGTTTCGTGCCGCATGCGGCGGCAGATAAGCCCCGAGCTGCGCGTAGAGTTTCAACGTCACTTGCATGGCTGGCTCACGCCACCTTGGCGACCGGAACATTGACGTGCTGCTTGGTCAGCCCGTGGCGGCCCGCCCCTTGGGCGACGGCCACATAGGCTTCCGCCAACCGCCCAGGCGATGCCATCAGGCGCTCTTTCCAAATGCCGAGCGGAAAGCCCGTCTGGATCAACCCGCGCAACATGCCAACGTGCTCGGTCAGCCCAACCGATTGCGCACCGACAAGCTTATCGCCGAGAAACTCGAGCTTCAGATATTTGAACTTAGCCTCATCGATCAGCTTGACCTCTTCGCCGCCGGGCAGCCCCTGCCACGCCCCAAACGACGATGAAATCAGCCCGAGCGTATCGAGCACGTTCATATTGAGCGACCCGCGGTGCGGCGTCCGCCGACCGGCCATGTTCTGGCCCGCGATCCGGCCATGTTCCACGGCCACCGGCTGGATGGCCAGCATGTCTGGCTTGCCGGTCGAGATATCGACGCCCTCGCAGCAGTCGCCAGCCGCATACACGTCCTTGGCCGACGTCTGGAGCGTGTCGTCGACATGGATGCCAGCCCCGACCTTGATGCCCGTACCGACCAGGAACCCGGTGTTGGACCGCACGCCAGCGGCCAACACAACGAGCCGCGCTGGCACGGACTTACCGTTCGAGAGCCCGACCGACAACGTCGCGCCGTTCGCCCCGTCTGCTTGCTGGATGCGCTCGACCTTGGTTCCGGTTTCAACCTTCACACCCTTTGAGACGCACCAGCGCCCAAGCATGCCGCCGGCCGTCTCGTCCATCATGCGCGCAACCATGCGCGGGGCGATCTCAACGACCGTCAGATCACAGCCGCGCTGATGGAGGGCTTCGAGCACAATCGATCCGATGAACCCCGCGCCGACGAGCACCACGGGTGCGCCCTTGTCGGCAAGGCGGAGGATGTCGCGGGCGTCCGGCAGCGTCCAGCAGCAATGCACCCCGGGGAGGTTTGCACCGGGCACGCGCGGAATGATGGGCGATGCACCGGTCGCAATCAGCAACTTATCGTAGGGTAACGTCTCGCCACCCGACAGGAATAGCGTCTTCTTGCGCGTATCGACCCCACCGGCTTTGCCCGTCACATAACGGATGTTCAGCGCATCAAAGTGCTTGGCATCCTGGCGCAGATAGGTGCCGCCTTCTTTGATGGCACCATGCAGCATATAGGGGATCGCCATGCGCGAATATGGCGGCTCGGGCTCGCCGCCGATCATGGTGATCGTCCCCGTCTTGTCGAGACCCCGGATGGTTTCCGCCGCCGTGACGCCAGCGGGCCCCGCACCAAGAATAACGTAATTCATAAGGGCTCGCTCCGCATTCGCAGGGGACTAGGAACTGTAGACTGGAGGCAACGGGACAGGCCAGAGTTCGCGACGACGTCGGGAGATATAAGACGTCAAGCGACGTGAGGTCAGGCGGGAGACATGAGGCAACGACAGCGCCTCTGTGTCCCCTACGCCCCACCCCCTAACCCCTCGGCAATTACAGCCCCAAACGCGACACCGTCTCGTTGGTCGGCACGCCGTCCTTGGTCCAGCCGCGCAGCGCATAGTATTCCGGCAGCATGGTCTCAAGACCACTAACCTTGCCCGCCGCCGGGCCTGTCTTTGCGGCTTCCTTGAGGAAGCGCGGCGGCAGGCTGTCGTCCTTGGCCGTGAAGCCCGCCCGATTGTTGAACTGGCGCTCCATGTTCCAGATGCGCTCACCCATTTCGAGCATGCGCTCGGGCGTCCAGCCACCCTCAACGGCGGCATCCACCTGGGGCGCGATGTCGTTGAGCGTCCAGGCAAACGTTGTGAACACGCACAGTCCTGAGCTATCAACGGCAGCCGTCGCGTCTTGGAACACCTTGACGAGCGCTGGCTTGCCGACCGTGCTGAGCGGGTCTGTCTTTTCGGGGATGCCGAAGATTTCCGACGAGATCGTGTAGCCGCGCAGATGGCAACCGCCACGGTTCGACGTTGCGTAGGCAAGTCCGATGCCCTGAATTCCTCGACCATCGTAGGCTGGGAATTCCTGGCCCTTCGACGCCATCGACAATTCCGGATGGCCATACTTGGCCGTGAGGCGCGCCGAGCCGAGCCCCAGTTCACGGCCAAAACCTTCGCCCTTGCCCGTGAGTTCAACGCACGCGACGAGCGCTTCAGCCGATCCGAAGTTCAGTTCGATGCCGCCAGTCATCTCTTTCGTCAGCACGCCCATCTCGTAGAGCTCCATCGCAGCCGATACGGTTGCGCCGAACGAGATCGGGTCGAGCGCCTGTTCGTTGCAGATGAAGTTCACATACGTGAGCGCTTCCAGATCCTTCACGCCGGTATTCGACCCAAGCGCCCAGGCCGCTTCATATTCGAGCCCGCCCGACGCCTTCCAATACTGCGGCTTGTTCTTGATCGTGAAATGCGTCTCGTCGATCTTGGAGATGCGCCCGCACGCAATGGTGCAACCAAAGCAGGCTTGGTTGGTCAACAGGTTTGGCTTGCCGTCCGTTTTGCGGGGTGCCGCCATCGCTTCGGCCGAGATGTCGTGGGCACCTTCAAACTGAACGTCGCGCGAATTGCGCGTCGGCATCGCGCCAGCTTCGTTGATGACGTTCATTAAAACCTGCGTCCCGTAGGTCGGTAGACCCTGCCCGGTGACACCGTTCTGTTGGAGAACTTTCTTACCGGCTGCCGTCGCCGCGAGGAAGGCCTTGCCGTCGCGAACCTTGACGCCGCCGGTGCCGCGGATGGCAACCGCCTTGACGTTCTTTGACCCCAGCACCGCGCCGACGCCCGAGCGTCCTGCCGCCCGGTGGAGGTCGTTGACGATTGC
>JBBRKD010000097.1:0-6419 GCA_038218255.1 Hyphomicrobiales bacterium
GCCTGATCCACATCGTGCTGATATTGCCCGACGCCGATCGCCTTGGGTTCGATCTTTACGAGCTCGGCAAGCGGGTCTTGCAGGCGGCGCGCAATCGAGACCGCGCCGCGCAGGCTCACATCGAGATCGGGGAACTCCAGCGCTGCCAATTCGGACGCGGAATACACAGATGCCCCAGCCTCGCTCACCATCACCTTGGTCAGGCTCAACTGGGGGGCACCCTTCATCAGGTCGGCTGCGAGCTTGTCCGTTTCGCGCGACGCCGTCCCGTTCCCGATCGCAATAACATCCACCTTGTGGCGCAGGCACAGCGCGCCAAGCGCCGCGAGCGAGCCCTGCCAGTCCTTGCGCGGCTCATGGGGATAGACCGTCGTCGTATCGAGCACCTTACCGGTCTGATCGACAACCGCGACCTTCACGCCAGTGCGGATGCCCGGATCGAGCCCCATCGTCACGCGCGGACCCGCCGGTGCTGCCAACAGCAAGTCCTTCAGGTTCTTTGAAAACACGCTGATCGCTTCGGCGTCCGCGCGCTCTTTCAACCGGCCCATCAGATCGCCCGACAACGAAATGGCGAGCTTGGCTTTCCAGGCGAGCCGCGCCGTATCGGTCAGGAACTTATCGGCCGGTCGCCCGCGGTCCTGGATGCCCATCGAGGCCATGATCGTGCCAGCGGCTGGATGCGGCTTACCGTCTGGCACTTCGACATCGAGATCGAGGTTGAGAATGTCTTCAGCCCGCCCGCGCAACATCGCGAGCGCGCGGTGAGACGGGATGTCCTTGATCTTCTGGCCAAACGCAAAATAGTCGGAGAACTTTGCGCCGTCCGCGTCGGTATCTTTGCCCTTGGCGACCTTTGAACTGATGACGCCTTCGCCCCATAGCCATTCCCGCAGGCGGCCGACCAGCTCTGCTTTTTCGCCGATCCGCTCGATAAGGATGTGGCGCGCGCCGTCAAGCGCGGCCTTGGTATCGGCGACACCCTTTTCATCGGAGACGAACCGAGCTGCCGCCACATCGGGAACCAGCGTCGGATTTGCGAGCAACTGATCAATCAGCGGCTCGAGGCCCGCCTCGCGCGCAATCGCAGCCTTGGTGCGCCGCTTGATCTTATAGGGCGCATAGAGGTCTTCGAGGTCGACCTTCGTTTCAGCCCCGTTGATGGACCGGGCCAGTTCAGCCGTCAGCTTGCCCTGTTCGGTGATCGCCTTGAGCACGGTCGCGCGGCGGTCGTCGAGTTCGCGCAGATACGTCAACCGTTCGTCGAGCTTGCGCAATTGCGTATCGTCGAGCCCTCCGGTCACCTCTTTGCGATAGCGCGCGATGAAGGGCACGGTTGACCCCTCACCCAACAGATCGACGGCCGCTTTCACCTGCTGCACCTGCACGCCCAGTTCCGATGCGATGCGCTGATTGATGTCCATGACGGTCCTGTTCCTTACTTCACACGCGCCGGCGGATGGCCAAAAGCACGGCCACCCACAGCGTAGATCGCGCGCGCTTGAACCTGCACGATCTCGCGCTCCGGCCACCGCACCGCCGTCAACGCGCCGCCAAAGCAACAACCAGAATCAACGCACAGTGTGCCAAGCACCCACCCGACCTCTGCGACCGGAGTGTGGCCATAGACGATGGCCGTGGTACCGCAATAATCGAGCGCCCAATGGTAGCGGATCGGCAAGCCGTCCGCGCCGGGCTTTCCCTCGGTATCCCCATAAAGAGCAAACGCCCTGACGCGCCCCGTCGCGCGCCCGATCATCGCCTCCTGAACGCCGGCATGCGCAACGGCAAGCTGCCCGCCATCGACCCAAAGATGGCTTTTCAGACCGCTCAGGAACGTGTGAATGCGCGCCCGAAACGCGGGCGATTCGCACCCCAATTGCTCCGCGGTCTGCGCCATGCCATGGGCCAGATGCTGCACCTTGCCGTCGAGCCAGCGGATGCAAGCCACATCGTGATTGCCAGCCACACACAGAGCTGTGCCGTCGGCCACCATATCCATCACGATCCGCAGCACGTCCGGGCTGTTCGGCCCCCGGTCCACCAGATCGCCGACGAAGAAAGCGCGGCGGCCAGTGGGTGGCACGACATGCGCGCGCCGCGTGTCGCCGGTGCCGTTCAGCGCTACGCGATAGCCGAGCGCGTCCAGCAGCTCGATCAATTCATCCGCGCAGCCGTGCACGTCGCCAATAATATCAAACGGGCCGCGTTCGCCGCGCTGATCCGTCGAGACAGGTCTGAGCCGTAGCTCGGCGCGCGTGCCGTCCGGCACGACGAACGTCTCGATCACCGGCACCGGGCCAAGCTTTTGCGACGTCACATGTTCATCATGTGCGGTTGTGATCGCATAGAGCCGCGCATAGGCATCCGCCGCCGTCCGGGCATGGGATTTGAGCGCGTCTCTTGTGAGGTCGCGGGCCTCGATGATCGCCATCCGCCGCGCGCCCAACAGGTCGGCAACTGGGTCAGCCGTTGGTTCGATGCCAGCGATCGGCCCAAACATCAACACAAGGCACACCTCCGGAAGCTCGACGACCAACGGCGCGCTCACCACCATGTGCCCGCCAGAACGAGCAACACAGCGACCTCAAACACCTGTTCGGCCGCCCCGAGCACATCGCCCGTCTGTCCGCCGATCGACCGATGCGCCCTGGCAAGCAATAGCGCTGCGACCAGCGTGCCGACCAACGCTGCCCCGAGCGCGAGGCCGAAGGGAATAAGCGCAAACGGCAGCACACCCGTCGCGATGGCGAAGGCAACGCGCGCACGCGTCGGATGAACGGGGGCGACTTTCGCTGTGCCCGCCTCGCCCGCATAGGGGACGAGAGCCGAGGCAACAACAGGCACAACGCGTCCGCCAGCATGTGCTGCAATCAGCGACAGCGCACCGGCCAACGGCCCAAGCGACGCCAAACACGCAGCCTTCAGGCTGAGCGCAATGAGCAACGCCGCCGTGCCATAGGTTCCGATGCGGCTATCTTTCATGATCGCTAACCGTTGCTCGCGCGTTTGCCCCCCGCCCAGCCCGTCAGCGGTATCGGCCAGCCCGTCCTCGTGAAACGCACCAGTCGCCGCAATTCCTGTCGCCAGAGCCAGGATCGCTGCAACGGGCTGAGACCAGACGGCGCACCCGAGAATGTAAACTACAGCCGAGATCGCGCCGACGAGGGCACCCACGATCGGGAAGTACGCCGACGAGCGCTCCAGCCACACAGGCTCGAAGCCCGTCAGCGTCGGCACCGGCAGCCGCGTCAGGAACTGGATTGCGACCAGCAGATAGATCGCCTCCTGTCGCAACCGCTGCCACAGCCTCATGTGAGCGGGATAGCTGGATGTTCCCCGGGGAGGTCTGCCAACCGCGACAGCATCAGTTCGGCCGCCCGCACGAACGGGATCGCAAGCGCTGCCCCCGTGCCCTCGCCCAATCGGAGTCCGAGGTCGAACAGCGGCACCGCGCCGATCGCCGCCAACAGCGCCTTGTGGCCCGGCTCGCCCGATTGGTGGCCAAACACGCACACCTCTTTGGCCCGCGGCAGGATCGCGAACAGGGCCGCAGCAACGCTCGTTGCAATGAACCCATCGATAATCGCGATTTTACGCTGGTCGGCGATTTCAGCAATCGCACCCGCCATCATCACCATCTCAAAGCCAGCGAATTCGGCGAAGGCCCGGCGCGGCTCGCAGTCAATACTGTTGGCGAACGCCCGCGCGTAGGTTTCCGTCAGCACCTTACGT
The DNA here is from genome assembly GCA_038218255.1 of Hyphomicrobiales bacterium. Classification (GTDB taxonomy): domain Bacteria; phylum Pseudomonadota; class Alphaproteobacteria; order Rhizobiales; family Hyphomicrobiaceae; genus JANXVY01. Next base: position 3,736 of record JBBRKD010000097.1, read on the forward strand.
TTGTGCTCCAGCTGCTTGGCACTTGCCCCCGTCCCAGGCCCGACGAGTGTCGCCAAGGGCACGTCGGTCGCCTCGTGCGCGAGCAGAGCGGCAGCGCTCGAATTACCGATACCGATTTCGCCCAACGCAAAGATGCCTGCGCCGCCCGCAACGAGGTCGCGGATGACCTTGGCACCCGCATCGAAAGCGGCCTGATACTCGTCGAGCGACATGGCAGGACCCCGGCGCGCATTGCGGGTGCCTGGCCCGATGCGTCGCGACAGCAGCCCCGCTTGCTCTGGGATGGGCGCGATGACCCCAGCATCGACCACGACGACTTCAACGCCGATGGCGGCTGTGCAAATGTTAGCTCCAGCGCTTCCCGATAGGACGAGCTTGACGATCTCGGCCGTGACCGATGAGGGATAGCCCGAGACACCTTCAGCCGTAATCCCATGATCGCCGGCAAAGATCACGAGCCGCGCAGACCCAAGGTCGGGCGAGGCCTGCCCCGTGACGTGGCCGATCTGCACGGCTAAGTCTTCCAGCCGCCCCAGCGAGCCGACGGGCTTGGCCTTGCCGGCGATCTTCGCACGCAGCAGAGCGTCAAATTCGCTCCGCTTCTCATCTGTTTTTATTGGGATCATATGGGGTGAAGCACCATCATGCGTGGAGATAATCCTCAAGCTTTCGCTTAGGCCCGGGCACGTCGGTCGCATACCGGGCGAACGCCTCAAGCCCTGCGGGCACCGGACCTCCATACGCCCAATCCAGCAATTCCACCGTGTGTGCAATCGGGATATTCATCCCGCCCTGGAGCTGCGTGATGCAGCCGATATTACCCGCCGACACGATGTCGGGCTTTGATTTGCGGATATTCGCGATCTTGCGCTCTTTCAACCGTGTAGCCATCTCCGGCTGCAAAATATTGTACGTGCCAGCCGATCCGCAACAAATGTGCCCCTCGGGCACATCGACCACGCTGTAGCCTGCTTTCTTCAACAGCGCCTTGGGCTCGGCCGTCACCTGCTGACCATGTTGCAGCGAACACGCCGAATGGTAGGCGACCTTCAGGCTCGACCAGCGCTTGGGTGGACCCAGATCATAACTCGAAATGAACTCGGTCACGTCGCGCGTCAGTGCAGAAATCTGAGCCGCACGCGCCGCATACTCGGGATCGCCCCGCAGCATATGCCCGTAGTCCTTAACGGTGGTCCCGCAGCCCGAAGCGTTGATGATGATCGCATCCACGGGGGCCTTTGCGATCTCCTTCGACCAGGCGTCCACGTTGCGCTTCACGGCCACATGCGACTCGTCTTCCTTGCCCATATGGTGGGTCAACGCCCCGCAGCAGCCAGCCCCCGCCGACACCGTCACCTGAACACCAGCGCGCGCCAGTAGGCGGATAGTGGCGTCGTTGATCGCAGGCCTCAACACCTGCTGGGCGCAGCCTGCCAGCATGATCACGCGGGCGCGGCGGTCTTGCACCGGCTCGGCAGCCCCCGGCCCTTCATATTTGGACGACTTGGGCAACGTGCGGGGGGCCAGTTCAATCATCGCAGCCAGTTCCTTGAGGCCGATCCGCCGCATGAGCGGCACGAACGGCCGCCCGAGCGCGGATAGCTGCACAGCGCGCCGGAACCGGTCGGGGTAGGGCACGACGTAAGCCAGCACCGAGCGCAACAGGCGCTCCTTCAGCGGGCGCGTGCCGGTCTTTTCGATGTGCGTCCGGGCAAGATCCACGAGATGCATATAGTCGACGCCGCTCGGGCACGTTGTCATGCACGACAGGCACGACAAGCAGCGATCGACATGGTGCTGCACCACGCCGCTGGCAGGCTTGTTGCCCTCGAACATGTCCTTCATCAGGTAGATGCGCCCGCGCGGGCTGTCACGCTCGTCGCCGTCCAGAACGTAGGTCGAGCACGTGGCCGTGCAGAACCCGCAGTGGACGCACGTGCGCAGAATGCGCTCGGCCTCTTTCAGGTTGGGATCGAGCAGCTGTTCGGCCGTAAAGTTCGTTTGCATCGGGTCTTGAACCTTGAGGTTCGGTCAGGAGCCGGACGATACCGGTCATGCTCGCGTGTCGGCACATCTGAAGTCGGAACATCTAAATGAGGCACATCGAAGTGAGGCACAAAAAAAGCGCAGCGTCGTTGGCGCTCACACCCCAGCATACATCCGGCCAGGGTTGAGAATCCGAGCGGGGTCGAAGCTGTCCTTGATCCCGATCGTCAGACGTTCAACGGCGGCACTCATTGGCTGGAACACTTCAATCGCGCGTCGCACCTCGGGCTCGGCACGGATCAGCAGGCCATGTCCGCCGTGAGTCGACAAAATGCGCCGGATGTCGGCTGCGCCAGCGTCGGCAGATGCCGTCGCCTCGAGCCAGATAATCCCACCGGATGCGTCATACAGCACCTCGATTGCCATGTTGCGGCGGATGGCGTCGGTCACCTTGGACGCCTTACCCGGCGTCGTCGAGATGCGCCACAGGTGGGTCGGCGTCTCCCCGCGCAGCGGCGTCAGGACCGACAGGCGGCGCAGCTCGGCCCAGAACAGCCGCGAGGCGTCGTCGCCCAACAGGATCGGTTCGCCGTAGATCTTCAGGGCTTGCCGCAAGCGGTCGATCCGATAGGCGACCGAGCTTGAGAAATTCTCGATACGGATCGCCGTGATCGTTGCCGCTTCCCGCGCCAGCAGCG
>JBBRKD010000098.1:0-6397 GCA_038218255.1 Hyphomicrobiales bacterium
GCGATGATATACCAGCCGCCGTCATTGAGCGGTGGGAAGCTCAGGCCATATTTGGGTGCTGGCGGTTCAAGCGACAGCCAGAATAACTGGCGGACAAATTGGACCGGATCCCAATTCACCTGGGCCAGCATATTCAGGCCCATGATATTGAAGGAGATCGTGCCGAGAATGATCGACAGCAGACCGATCCAGCCCAGATAGAACGGACCGACCTGTGCGTCACCGAACTTGCCAAACAGCGACACCAGATAGGTTGTCGTGCCGCGTTGGGCGAGTGTGCTGAATTCACGGTCCTGTGCGATCCCAAGATCGGGAGCGCCGTGAACCTGAACACGCGTGAAGATGTTTTGATATTCCATGGTTCACCCCTGCCCTAACGCCAAATCGGAAGATCGAGCCACCAGTTCCACCACTCGGGCCAACCCTTTGACCAGAACGGACCACTGATGATGATGCAGACGGCGCTCCAGAACACGGCATTCAGCGCGAGCAGCAAGCCGAGGCGGTGAACGCCAAGTGTGCCGATCGAATAGCCGATCGTGTCGCGGAAGAACGAGTTCTCATGCTCGGGCGTCTTCACGGTCTGGCCCTTGCCGGGGTTTGTCGCTGAAAGGACGAGCGCCCCATGAAGTGCGAGAGCAAGACATGTGGTGAAGAAGAACGTGACCGCCAGCATGTGCGCCGGATTGTAGTGGAAGTGCAGATACTGGTAGCCCGTGTTGGACACCCAATCGAGATGACTCATGATGCCATATGGGAAACCATGGCCCCAAGCGCCCAGCAGGACGGGGCGAATGACAACGAGCGAGAAGTAGGCGAAAATCGCAAAGCCGAACGCGATTGGGACGTGATAGCCCATGCCCAGCTTGCGGCAGATTTCCACTTCCCGCAGTGCCCAGGAGACGAACGCGCCCATTGCACAGACGGTGATGAGCTGCCACAATCCGCCCTCGGCGAGCGGCGCCATGTTCAACCCGTATTTGAGGTCGGGTGGTGCGATCGAAATCTGCCACAGGTTCCAGGTCGGCCCCTGCGAGGCGCCCCAGACAATCAGGAGCGTGCCAACGATCGAGAAAAACAGCGTCAGAACGCCGAAGAACCCGACGTAGAACGGGCCGATCCAGAAATCATAAAGATCTCCGCCGACCAAAGTCCCGCCGCGAACGCGGTATTTTTTTTCGAAACTGAGTAATGCCATGATTTGATCCTCCGGCCAGACGAGAGTTGTTGGATCATCTCTCGCAGGATGCGCATCCCGCACCCGCTATCTGCCGCAAACCACATCGCGGCAGGACTTCAAAGGGTGAAAAGCGGACAATAACCCTATCAGTTGAGAGATCGTCCGCTTTTCTAGTCGCGTTATTTCGGCATTGCAGGAACGGAGGTCGAGGACTTCGCAACGCGAGGACCGTCGAACCAGTTGTAGCGATCCGTGCTGAGAAGCACAAAGTGGATCATCACTGCGAGACCGAATAAAAAGGCTCCAAGTCCAATCATCACCTGACGGACATCAAAGAGCTGCCATACACGCCAAAGCGCCATTGTCGTCTCCTATTATGTCAGCAGGGTTGCGATGGTGGACACGACCTGATCGACGTCGATCATGGCCGTCTTGGTTGTTAGCCAGGGGCGCCAAACCCAGACCAGATAGTGAGCGACGATGGCAACGAGAAGCCAAACGTAGAAACCCATCATGAACCCATTATGGAATTCTTTTGCTTCGGCATCCGAAACGTTGCTGAGGTATAAACCGGACTTTTCCATGGGTGTTTTCTTCTCCATGCTTTGGCCTTTACAGCCGTTACCGCGCGCATATCCCCGCGGCCTGGTCGTGCCCCAATCGAACCGCTTCCGCAGGCCAACTCGGGGATAGTTCCGCCTGGCATTCGCCAGACGAATTCGAAAGCCTTCAGCCCATAAAGGCGAATGGCGTGTATGTCGCAGCAGCCGATTTCGCTTCCGCAAAAACGGCCATGTAATTCTCTGATTTCGCCAGGCCCATGATCCAGCGCAAGGGCACCAGCCGGTCGATGACGGCGGCGGCGAAGAACACGCCGAAGGCCACCGAGAAAATCAGATTAAATCCCAACGTATCCTTGCGGGATTGCGTCGCGTGCCTGCTAGTCATCGGTCTCTCCGAGGTTGACGGACGTGTGAAAACAAACGCGTGGGCCGTGATGCTCATGAAACGCGACCTCCTGCGAGGGCCGCGCGACTGCGATTGACGCGGACGGCTGTAATGCGAACTTCGCCGGCGTCTTCCGCTTCCCGCTCGATGCGATCGCGCAACCGCTTGGCTGCGGAAATGCGCACCAAAATGGGTTCGCGTTCGACGATTTCTTCCAGCGCGGCATGGGCATCTTCATCCCAAGGTGCTGTTTGCAATTGCTTGAGCTTGGATGGCGTTGCCTCGACGCGATCCATATCGGTCGATAGCGGGATGATATGGAACAGTGCGTCGAAAAGCGCGTTACAAACCTCTTGAATGAGGTAAGTCGCGCCGGCATATCCCATGAACGGCGTGCCGGTATGGCGGCGTATAATGGCGCCGGGGAATGACGCTGGGATATACATGGCACGCCCACCGATCTCGGCGAGATACATGCGTTCGTTGTAGGAACCAAACAGGATGAGCGGCGTCTTATCTTTGATCGCCGCACGCACAGCTTCGTTGTCTGGTTTGACGCCGGGTTTGCGCGAGACGGCAAACGTGCATGGCAAGCCCATTTCGGTTTCGAGAAAGTTGCGAATGCCGCGCGCGTACGTTTCGTTGGCGACGATTGCAAAACTCGCCGTCCCGAAAAAGTCTTGCGTGACCGACCGCCACAAATCCCAAATCGGCTTGATGGTCGTGTGCTTTTCTCGCGTGATGAAGGGCTCGGGATCGACACCGGTTAATTCACCGAGCGTGCGAAGGAACTTTGTCGTCGAATGCAGGCCAATGGGTGCTTGCAGATAGGGGCGCTCCAGCGCTTCACACAGCATGCGCCCGAACTCGCGATAGAGGCAGATGTTCACATCCGCATTCACGAGCTTGGGCACGTCAGCCAAATGGCTGCCGAGCGGGAACACCATGTTGACGTCGCAACCGATGCCTTCGACCAGTCGGCGGATCTCGTGCAGATCGCTCGGCATATTGAACATGCCGTAAGCCGGACCAATGATATTGACGCGCGGCTTCTCGCCTTCTTTGCGCGGCTTGCGCTCGGGTATTTTCTTGGTGCCGTATTCCGTCCACAGCCAGAACATCGCTCGATTTGCGCTCTGCCACTGGTCTTCATCGATCGTGCGTGGCAAGAACCGGTGAATCCCAGTGCCCTCAGGCGTCACGCCGCCGCCAATCATCTCGGCAATCGATCCCGTGACGACGACGCTCGGCAAGTTCGGATCGAGCGCTTTGTGGGCGCGTTTCATGGCAGCTTCCGTGCCATGCTGACCGAGTTCTTCTTCGCCAAGCCCGGTGACGACAATCGGCAGCTCATGGGGCGGCAACGCGTCGGTATAATGCAGCACGGACGTGACAGGCAGGTTCTCGCAACCCACGGGACCGTCGATGACCACTTGCAGGCCTTTGATCGCGGTGAAAACGTACACCGAACCCCAATAGCCACCAGCGCGATCGTGATCGAGGACGAGCATTAGATCATCTCCTCGGATTTTTTCGACTTCTGGAGCTTGGCCATTTTCTTGGCCGTTGCTTCGCGGAATTCCGGGCGCAGTTTTGGGGTATCTTCCCAGATGCCGGCCGTTTCGCCTTCGCCAACACCTTCAAAGAAAGCCTTCATCTCGTCGAACCGGCCGCGATTGCCGATTGCTGAATTGATGACTTGGGCGAGCGAACCCGCACCCATCGCGCCCATCAGCGGGCGGGCGGAAATGAGGTTGGTGAAATACAGCGACGGAATTGCGAGCTCTTTGGCCTTTTGGACAACCGGTGTCGTCCCGATGGCCAGATCGGGCTGCCATTCGATCATCGCGGCAATGTCTTGCTCAAGCGACGCGCGGTATTGGATGTGAACGCCTTTGGCCATCAGCCATTCGCGATCTGGATCGGACCAGACCGTGCGCGGACAGGCGGTGCCGACATAGCGGACATCAGCCCCGCTCTCGACCAGAAGCCGCGCGACCAGAAGCTCCGAGCCTTCATAGCCCGACAGCGTGATCCGGCCCTTGATCGGCATTTTGGCGAGCGCACTGCGGATGATCGGCAGCAGCCGGTTCTTGGCAGCATCGACCTTGGTTTGTGACACGTTGGCTGCAGCGCCAATCATGTCGAGCCAGGCGGCCGTGCCGTCGTGTCCGACGGGCGCCGAACCGACAACGCGTCGGCCAGCCATTTCGAATTCGCGGATCGATGCGGTGTAGAAAGGATGGATCGCTGCCACGACCGGGCAGTCGAGGGCGGCATACAGTTCGCGCCATTCACGCGTGGGGACGGCGGGACCTGCCGATAGGCCGAGCGGCTCAAGGAGCATGCCGATGCCGACCGGATCGGCTGGAAACATTTCGCCGATCAGCGCAACCGAGGGGCGATCGCTGCGGGCGGTGCGAGGCGCTGCAACCGGACCCTGTTCGACCTCACGGCGGGCGAAACTCAGCATTGCGCCAGCCAGCACATCCTTGGCTTCGGCGTGCGTTGGGACGCCAAAGCCTGGAACGTCGATGCACACGATGCGAACGCCGTTGATTTCTTTCGGCAGTAGCTGGAGCGGCACGCCCGATGCCGATGGCACGCACAGGTTCGTGACGATGACGGCATCATAGAGTGCGGGGTCGGCGAGTTTGAAAACGGCCTCGCGAATGTCTTCAAACAGCTTGCCGGTGACTAGGGTCTCGCTGTCGAAGGGGACATAGCCGACCGTACGTCGTGCGCCGTAGAAGTGCGACGTGAACGTTAGTCCGTAGACGCAGCAGGCTGATCCGCACAACACGGACGCCGTGCGTCGCATCCGGAGGCCAACCCGGAGCGAGCCAAACGCTGGGCACATGCTTTGTGGCTTGTCGTGCGGGCCCGCTGGATAATCGGCTGCATAGCGATCGAGGATCTCTGATTTACCAGCTGCTTTCGCCGCTGCCACCAACGCATCTTTGCCAGCATGACATCCAAGCCCGTCCGACTTCGTGGCGGCCAGATTGGGCACCGCTGTCGGCTCAACGTCGTTGACGATCGACCCGGCAAAGCCCTGATCGTCATCGCCCGTTTGCTCAGAAGGTTGATCGGATGGTGTCATGTCAGGTCTCAAGAGGGCGTAAAATGTGAGCGACGAGGCGATGCGAAGGGTCAGACGGCGTCGTAGACAACTTCGAGCGATTTCCGGGTGATCTCGACCTTGCCGCACATGTCTTCAAAGCTTGCGGGCTGAAGCGTCACGTTCCGGCCGACCTGCTCGCCCTTGAAAAGCCCGAGCAATCCATCCGGCGTCAGTGGTGTTGGCCGCAGCGGCGGAGCATCCGCGACGCTTTGGGCGAGACCTTCGAAAATCGATGCCCATTCACCGCCCGGGCGTCCGACGATTTCGTAGTTCGCGCTCTTGCGGCGGATATCTTCGTTGGCGGGGATAGCGGCGAGCACCGGAATACCGGCCGCAGCCGCAAAGGCCTGCGCTTCGCCGGTGTGGTCATCCTTGTTGATGACGAGGCCCGCGACGCCGACGTTGCCGCCGAGCTTGCGGAAATACTCGACCGCCGAGCAAACGTTGTTCGCCACATAGAGCGACTGGAGATCGTTCGAACCGACGATGATGACCTTCTGGCACATGTCTCGCGCAATCGGCAGGCCGAAGCCGCCGCACACGACGTCGCCTAGGAAGTCGAGCAGAACGTAGTCGAAGCCCCAATCGTGGAAGCCGAGTTTTTCAAGCAGCTCAAACCCATGGATGATGCCGCGTCCGCCGCAGCCACGGCCAACTTCGGGGCCGCCGAGTTCCATGGCAAACACGCCGTCGCGCTTGAAGCAGACATCGCCTATGGCAACCTGTTCGCCAGCGAGTTTCTTTTTGGCGCTGGTTTCGAGAATGGTTGGGCAGGCACGCCCGCCGAACAGCAGCGACGTTGTATCCGACTTGGGATCGCAGCCGATCAGCAGCACTTTTTTGCCCTGCTGGGCCATCATGTAGGAGAGGTTGGCGAGCGTGAAGCTCTTGCCGATGCCGCCCTTGCCATAGATCGCGATGATCTGCGTCGTCTTGGCGGCAGGCGATTCTGTCGGCACGGGATCGGGCTCGATGGAGGCTTCCTGCCGCAGACGGTCGATGATGACTTGCTGGTTCATACTTGCGACAGCGGTGCTGCACGAACTCATGAGAGGTGTCTCCAGTCGAGGACCATCTTCAGACACGAAGGGTCGGTGAACGCAGTCTCGTAGGCGGCCGACGCCTGGGCGGCGTCGACGCGATGG
>JBBRKD010000099.1:0-6368 GCA_038218255.1 Hyphomicrobiales bacterium
CCCCGTAGCGCGCATAGGGCACGCTCTCGCCGCGCCCGACTTTTCCACCGCCCATCGCCTCCACGACGATCACCGTCGCGTGCGTTTTGGCTCCGCGCGCAATCACGAACGCTTCGGCAAGCGGCCAGGTCTCTTCGCGCCATGCGAGTGTGAGCGACATCACGGGCAGCTCAGGGCAAGCGGCCACTGGCGTGCGCCAGGAACAGATACACGCGGCCCGTATCGGAAACCAGATGGCTCTGCAGCATGCGCCCGCTCGGGTCGCGCACTTCGGCATCTTTCAAGATGCGCTCAAAGTCGGCCAGATAGCGCCCGATTGTTGCCTGCAAATCGGGATCGGTTTTGGCGCGGCGGCTGATTTCGTCAAACGCCACACGGCCCTCGGGACTATAGATCGAGCGCACCATAACCCCGCGCTGCCCTGTCCGCAGGCGCGACCACAACCCTTCAGCGGTCGTTGGATCAAGCGCACGCGCAATCACGCCGACGTTGAGCGAAAACGCACCGGCCGCGCCAGCTCCCCCACCCGGCCCCTGCGCGGCAGCTGCCGCCTGTAACGCGTCCTCTTCCTTCGACGCCCGCGCCAGCAGATCGCCGAAGTTCCAGCCGCTCTGGTTGTCGGCGGCTCCCGGCAGCGGTCGCAACCGCACGGCGGACGCTTCGTTCTGGATGGCCGTGGACAGCGAACTGAGCGCTGGCTGGGCATCGCTTGATCGCGGCTCGCTCGCGTAAGTGGCCGCAAGCGTCGTCAAGGGCTGCGCGCCCACATATGGCCCGCCAACCGGCGGCATGGGCGGAGACACATCCCGCGTCAGGGCTGCCCGGCTCGTCAACTGGTTCAGTTTGTCGAGGGCTGCGAGTTGGTCGTGCAGCGAGCGGCGCATGGCGTCAGCACTTTCCCGCGCCGCTTGCGGCATGCGGTCCATCTGCGCCTTGATCCGCGCCTGCTCGTCGGCCAATTCGGCAGCCGCCTGTGCGGCGCGTGTGCGCGCATCGAGTGCGGCCAGATCGACGCGTTCGGCCATCGAGCCGAGCTGCTGCTGCACTTCGCCGGTCGCATAGGTGAAGCGGTTGCGCATGTCTTCAAGCGCGCGTTCGCTTTCGCTCGCCGTATGGTTCCGCAGGTGTTCGATCTCGCTCATCACCGCCCGTGAGCGCGCTTCAGCGCCCATCTGCAATTCCTCAGCCGCGATCCGGGCACGCCGCTCGGCCTCGCCCATCGTGCCCTCGATTGTCGACGAGTAGTTTGTGATGGCGCGATCGAACTGATCGGTTGTTCCCGAAATCTGGTCAAGCGTCCGCGTCAAATCCGCGTGGCGCGTTTTGAGCGTCGTATCGATCTTGTAGTTGACGGTCTCCAGGACGTTGGCCGCCTTCATGATCTGCTGGCCCTGGTTCTCGAACCGGTTGGTCACCGAGTTGATCTGGCCGAGCAGGTTCTCAGACACGTTCTTCAACAGATCAGACTGGCCAGCCAAGCCCTCGATCGCCTTGAGCGACTGGCGCGTGATATTCTCGCTCGAACGCCGCACGGCGTTGATACCCTGCATCAGGCTGTCGTCCAGTTCGCTGGCCTGCCGCGTGACGGTTTCACGGAACGTCGTGGCGTGGCGGTCGAGCGCCGTCGTTAGCGCGGTGGCCCGTTCGTTCACCGCCCCGTCGATCGCCTGCGTCGAACGCTGGATCGAATCATCAAACAGCTGCAGCCGCTGCGAGAAGGCAGCGTCGAGCGAGGCCGTCCGCTCAACCAGCTGCACATCCAGCGCCTGCGCGCGATTGGCGAGCGTCGTGTCGAGCGCGCGGGTGTATTCTTCAAACACCGTCTGCAGGTTTTCCGTCCGGTCCGACAGGGCAGATGCAAGCGCGGCCGTATAGCCCTCAAGCACCGCCTGCATCTGCTCGGCGCGCTCGGTCAGGTGTCGTTCCAATCCTTCGGCACCGGCCGTGAGCGAGACGTCGATCTTTGACGCCGAATTTTCGAGCACGTGTTGCAGGTGCTGCGTCCGCGAACCGATGGTCGTCTCAAGCTGAACGGCACTCGTCGACATCGCGCTTTCGAGCGCTGTCAGGTTTTCCCCCGCCCCTGCGATGATTGTACTGAGCTTGATCTGCTGATCCGACAGCTTGTCGATCAGCGCTGGCACCTCGGACCCGAGCGTCCGCAACGTGATCGCGACCCGTTCCGACGTGTTGAGCAACGCGTGACGCTCGCCTGACAACTCAGAAATGAGGCCACGGATTCGCTTTTCGTTTTCTTCATACGACCGCTCAAGCGCTGCGACCTCACTATGCACCAGCGCTTCGAGTTCGCCGGCCCTGCCAAGCGCCCGCGAAACGGCGTCATTCATGAACGAAACCTGGCGGCGGACGTTCTGGCCGAGCGAGGCAATCGACTGTTCGGCCATGCGGTCGGGTTCAGCTAGCCGCACGGCAACTTCGGTCATGGTCGACGACCGCATCCGCAATTCCTCGGCACGCCACGCGAGCAGCGCAAGGAACCAGATCACGCCGACCGGCAGGCCAATGGCTGCGAGCGTCAGAAAGAATACCGGCGACAGCAGCACGACTGCAACTGTCGTCCCCTTTGCAATCTCGGTCCACAGCGTCAACGCCGCTATCGTCAGCCCCAGTCCGCCCCACAGCGCGCTGAACACTCCGGCATAATAGAATGGCCGGTTGGAGGGTTTTTGCTCCAGCGCATAGATCAATCCCCCGATCGAGGGGCCATCGTCGTTGGCGGCCGTGCGATCACGCGATGGACCAGCCGGGCGGCGGCGCGCAACCCGTCGGCCCGGGTCCATGGCCACAGCTTCGCTCGCACCGTAACTGGCACCGTCACCAGTCACGCTGTGTTGAGCTTCATCTTGCGGTAATTCAGGCGGGTCGCCCGCGCTCATCGCGCCTTTTGTGTCAGCCTGACCGCTGTTGACCTGACCGTTGTTCGACTGCGCACCAAGAGGCAACGGAGCCGCACCAAGCTGGCGGATCCAGTCATCGTCTGGCTGGACGCGGTCGTCGCCTGTTATGATGCGTTCCTGACTCATGCGGACGTGGAAACCCCAGACGTGCAAACCAGAACGGCGCGGAAGGCGAAGCTGTTCGCCGTCGGACGTGCCGAGCCACAGCTAACCTTGAACCCAAACGCTGAAGACCTAAAGACCAGATTAACCCAGGACCGAGCCGCGCGCGGTGCGCCCGAAACCCTCAGCGCGCCCGCACGCCGAGCAGACGGCGACAACCAACCTCAGTCGGTAATGCGATTTTAGGGCAAAACCAAGGTTTGCCGCGATTTCGCGGGGGAGAACTGTGATGCCTTAAGCGGTTGCTTAAAATGACAGCCGCCATCTTTACACGCGTTTATCGATTGGGGTGCAGTCTGACAGTTGGTGGACCTGCTGTGAGAGGACGTCGATGACACGCTTTGCCGACACGGGTTCGATCGCTGCACGGCGCAATCGCCCCCACGATCCCCGTCAGGACGGCCATCGGGCCTTTCCTGCACGCAACCTGCTCCTCGATCTTGAGCATCTGCGGGTCTACACCTCAGGCGACGAGGCCCTGGAACGCGAAGTGCTCGGCCTGTTTCTGGACGAACTCCCCCGCTCACTTGCCGCGCTCACCGCTGCAAAATCACCGCGCGAATGGCACATGGCCGCTCACACGCTGAAAGGCTCAGCACTTGGCGTTGGGGCGACGACGCTCGCCAATCTGTCTCGGCAAGCCGAAAAACTCGAATCGCCCCTCCATCCCGATCGTGCGTCAATCATCGCCGCCATCACGGCTGCGATCGCAGACGTTGCGTCCGAAATCCAGCGCTTAGGTCTCACCTAAAACCTGCCAGGACTGGCCAGAGCCTGCGAGCCGAGTAACCCCCACCCGCCTCAACCTGCGCGCAACGGTCTCACCCGCTGGCTACACCTGCTGAACTGACCGCTCAGCCGACCAGGCGTCAGCGCGTGCGCCAACCCTCGCCCGATGCATCCGACAGTCTTGCGATATTCTGGACGTTTGCGCCTAACAGCGGTATGGGCAGGCGCACGGGGGATGCCGCAGTCGTCCGCACCGCGCTCCCCGGCGTATACACCGTCTCAGGAGCACAACACGACCATGGCCAAGATCACGTTTATCCAGCCCGACGGCAGCCAGCAGGTCGTCGAGGCCGCTCCCGGCATGACGGTGATGGAATCCGCCCGTCTCAACCGGATCGCTGGCATCGAAGCCGAATGCGGCGGCGCGTGCGCGTGCGCCACTTGCCACGTCTACGTGGATGCCGCCTGGGCCGAAACCGCCGGCAAGGCTGCGGCCATAGAAGAAGATATGCTCGATTTTGCCTTCGACGTTCGCCCCGAAAGCCGCCTGTCCTGCCAGATCAAGGTCACGGCCGCCCTCGACGGGCTCGTCTTGCGCGTGCCCGGAAAGCAGTTCTGACACGCAGTTCTGACGCGCTGGATGCCCGTTTCCGTCATCAAGGACCCCCATTGCATGGACACGACGCTTTCGGCCACTGACGCCCCTGTGATGCTCGCTTCAGCGATTGAAACCGATTGCGTGATCATCGGCGCGGGGCCGGTCGGCCTGTTCGCCGTCTTCGAGCTCGGCCTCGTCGACATCAAGGCGCACGTGATCGACATCCTCGACAAGGTCGGCGGGCAGTGCTCGGAACTCTATCCCGAAAAGCCGATCTACGACATTCCAGCGCTCCCCGTCGTCACCGGGCAGGAACTCACCGACCGCCTGATGGAGCAGATCAAGCCGTTCGGCGCGACGTTCCATCTGCGCGAGCGCATCGACAGCCTCGTGCGCATGGCTGACGGGCGGTTCCGGCTCGAAACCGACGCCCAACGCGTGTTTTTAACCAAGGTCGTCGTGATCGCAGCCGGCGGTGGGTCGTTCACACCCAAGCGCCCCCCGCTTGCGGGCATCGAAACCTACGAGGGCACGTCGGTCTTCTACTCCGTCCGCCGGATGGACGCGTTCGCCGACCGTGACGTGCTGATCGTGGGTGGCGGCGACAGCGCGCTCGACTGGACGCTCAACCTGCAGCCGATCGCCAAAAGCGTCACGCTGCTGCACCGTCGCGATGAATTCAGAGGCGCACCCCATTCAGTCGATCAGATGCGCGCGCTTGTGGCCGACGGCAAGGTCGCCCTCAAGATCGGCCAAGTTACCGCTCTCCACGGCGAGGCAGGCCAGCTCGCGTCCGTCACGATCCAGACCAAGGACGCGACCGAAACGCTGGCCGTGGATCGTATGATGCCGTTCTTCGGCCTGACGATGAAACTAGGCCCTATCGCCAACTGGGGCATTCATCTCGATCAAAATCTCATCAAGGTCGATACCTCAACCTACGAGACGAGCGAGCCTGGCATTTACGCCGTCGGCGACATCAATACCTACCCGGGCAAACTGAAACTCATCCTGTCGGGTTTCCACGAAGTTGCCCTCATGGCGCAGGCCGCCCACAAGCTCATCAACCCCGGCAAAAAGCTCCTGTTCCAGTACACCACCTCGTCCAGCAGCCTCCAAAAAAAGCTCGGCGTGAAGTAGAGCCCAACCGGTCAGCCGTGCTCGCGTGTTGCGCGGTCGGGTTTTAACCGCCGCCTCGCATCATCCACCGCCGCCACGCAAGCGGCACGCGGGCAAAGGCTGCCTTCAGCGCAGGTCGTGCGCGCGCAAGCCAACCTTCGACGTAGACGCGACCGCTGCGTGTCACGGGCACCGCGTAATCGCACACCTCAACGCTGCCATCGGCCCATTCCTTCTTGTAGCCATCGCCAGGTGCCAACAGGTCGTACGTCGATACGCCATCAGCGTGGCTTTTGGCGAGCAGATGCTCCAGCAGCAGCACACCCACCGCAGATTTTTCAAACGCCAGATCGTACGCCATGATGTGGATCGCCATCCGCTCGCGGCAACCAAACGCGATCTCGACGGCCGCCACCGCGCCATCGACCGTGAGCGCAGACACCCGCGTCCCCGTCGGCCGGCTCGTGTCAGCCGCCACAGCTGCAAAAAACGCAAGCGTGCGCGGATCGCCAAGCGCTGCCGACACGAGGCCACGCTCGGTCAGCCACACCCGCTTCATCGGGATCGCCGCGCGCACAAGCCGTTCCGCATCGAGGCCCGAACCATAGCTCGCAAACGCAACCTTGCCCTGTTCGTCCAGGCGGCGCGCAAGGCGGCGTCGGTTCTTGCGCGCCTTGCTCGCATAGCGCTCTTCATAGGCCGCAAACGTCGGCGCGCTCGCAAGATCGAGAAACGGCGCGTCGAGCCGCTGTGTTACCCGCGCCCCGATGTCGACCATCAGCCGCGCGAGATCGCTGTCGCCGCGCACCTTCAATAAGCGAATTGCATCTGGCTTTACGCGC
>JBBRKD010000100.1:0-6360 GCA_038218255.1 Hyphomicrobiales bacterium
GCCAACATTGGAGTACCCGACGCCGGTGTAGTAAGGGCCCTGGGGGGCTGGGTAGCCGCTGTCGGGAAAGCCGAGTGGGCGGCCGTTCTTGTAAAAGAAGTATTCCTGCTCAAAGCCGAACCAGGCGCCTTCGTCGTCAAGGATGGACGCGCGCTTGTTGGTCGAGTGCGGGGTTTTTCCGTCGGGCATCATGACTTCGCAGAGCACCAGCACGCCGTTCGTGCGGGCCGGATCGAACACGGCGCGAACGGGCTTCAAAACGCAGTCGGAGCTGTGACCTTCGGCTTGCTTCGTCGAGCTGCCGTCAAAACCCCAGAGCGGGAGTTGCTCAAGTTCGGGGAACGCGCTGAACTCCTTGATCTGCGTCTTCCCGCGCAGATTGGGCACAGGCGTGTAGCCGTCGAGCCAGATGTATTCGAGTTTGTATTTCGTCATCGTCGTAACGCTCCTTGAAAATGGGCGGGAATTGGCGCGTGCGGCAGTCTAACGGGCCTAAGGGAGGTCGTTGGGCATGCCAGGTCAAACCCTTCAAAACCCGGGTCTGCGGCGCAGAAAACATTTGCGACACGGGTGTGACAGGGGAGAATGCTAACAAATGATGCAGAAAAAATCTTGCTTATAGTTTGGGCGATATGGGCGCCGGTGTGACTTAAAAATAGGCGATTGTGCATGTGTGCAGGGCCAATGACCTTCGAATACCGCGAGCGGGGCTGTGAACGGGAACGAACTGTGTCATGCTGGCATTTGAATTGGCGTGCTTTTCGATCAGCAATGAAAAGAGAGATGAGCCATGACAACGGAAAAAAAACTCGAAGCAACGTCGGCGCAGATCATCCCGTTCCCCGGGCGAAATCAGCAACTACGGGCCTTTCCAAGCCAGCAGGCGGTCGGTCCATCCAAGCCAGCGGGTCCAAAGCAGCCTGTCACGGTGCATGGGTCGAGCTGGTATCATGAGGTGGCCGTTCTGGAAGCCGAACCGAAACCCAAACGGTAATGTCGGGCCGGTGGTCGTGGGCGATCACCGCTGACATCTGCCATCTGGGGGCCCGACGGGCCCTTGATGTCGGAACGACCGGGTGCGTCAGGATTGAGTGAGTCACGATTGAGTCAGTCTGGGCCTGCCGGTCACGCGCCGAAGATCGACCACCCCATCCGCTTGCTCAACATTTCAAGCGCCTGTTGCCCCAGCCTCGAGTTGCCGATCGTGTCGAGGCCCGGCGACCAGACGGCGATCGAGGCCTTGCCCGGAGCAATGGCAAAAATGCCGCCACCGACACCGCTTTTGCCCGGCAAGCCGACCCGATAAGCGAATTCTCCAGAGCCGTCGTAGTGCCCGCAGGTCAACATGACCGCGTTGATGCGTCGCGCGCGTTCCGCTGGAATGACACACATCCCTGTCGATGGATTGATGCCACCTTGGGCAAGAAAACGCCCGGCCATCGCAAGCTGAACGCAACTCATCGCAATGGCGCAGTGATGGAAGTAGACACCCAGTGTGTAGTCGACGGGATTGTCGATAACGCCGTATGATTTCATATAGTTGGCCAGCGCCGCATTGCGAAATCCCGTGCGCTTTTCAGACGCTGCGACGGCCTCGTCGATGGCAATCGTTGGATCGTTGGCAAGAAATTGCAGGAAACGCAGAATTTCACCGATCGCTTCGCGGGGCTGATGCCCGGACACGATTTGGTCGGTCACAGCGATCGCACCAGCGTTGATGAACGGGTTGCGCGGGATGCCACATTCGCGTTCCAACTGAACGATCGAGTTGAAGGGACTGCCGGATGGTTCGCGGCCCACCCGCTGCCACAGGCGGTCGCCCGCTTTTCCGAGTGCCAGCGTCAGCGTGAAGACCTTGGAGATGCTCTGGATTGAAAACAACGTGTTGCAATCTCCGCCAGCCGTAAGGTTGCCGTCCTTGTCGATCACGGCGAGGCCAAAGGCGTTGCGGTCGGCGCGCGCCAGCTCTGGGATGTAGGTTGCCACCTCGCCGCGGTCGGTTCGCTTAGCCATTTCGGCAACGATTTCGGTGACGGCGCGGCCGAGTGCGGTGGGGGCGTTTGGCATCGGCTGCTGTCTCTCGTTGCGTGTGGCGCGCAAACGCTAAGCGCCTGCGCAGATGGGTCAACCCACCGTCGTGTCACGGGTGCGATCCCCGGGAATGGCGGTCGTCGTGACGCACGCGAATGCCTTCGTAACAAACGCTCAGCGGTCAGCGTAAGCAACCACGGGAATTATACAGGGTGGCTGTGCTGCCATAGCGATGGAGATGATCATGACGCGTATATTTGTGTCGGCGCTTGCGACAAGCGCCATGTTGGCGGCGGTCGGCTTTGGCGCCACGGCGGCGCTGGCTCTGGACAGCAAGCCCTACGATGCCGCAGCCTTTAAGGCCGCCCAGGCCGCCGGTCGTCCAAGTGTCATTCACGTGACAGCACCCTGGTGCCCGACGTGTGGTTCGCAGGATCGGGTGATCGAGAGCCTCGCCAAGAAGCCCGAGTTTGCCGATCTCACGGTCTACAAGGTTGATTTCGACAGTCAGAAGGCTGTGATGCGAGACTTCAAGGCGACCAGCCAGAGCACGCTGATCGCGTTCAAAGGCGCGGCTGAAACCGGACGCCTTGTGGGTGAGACGGCCGCCGCGCCGATTACGGCCGCGTTTGCTGCGACCGTCGCAAAGTAACGGTCCCATGATCGTATTTGCATTTCTCGCGGGGCTCGTCTCCGTGTTGTCCCCGTGCGTCTTGCCGCTGCTGCCAGTGATCCTTGCAACGGCAGCGGGCGCCCACCGTCTGGGCGCACTGGCTCTGGCGGTGGGCGTCGCACTTTCGTTCGCGGTCGTTGGCATGTTCGTCGCGACGATCGGATTTTCCATCGGTCTGGACGGGGGCGTTTTTCGCATGATCGGCGCGGCTGTGCTGGTCACGATCGGCCTCGTCTTGCTCGTGCCCAGGCTCAGCAATGCGCTGGCGGGTGCCGCTGGCCCTTTGAGTGGAGCACTCGACCGCATGTTCGGTGGGTTTTCGACGTCCGGCCTTGGCGGGCAATTCGCGCTTGGATTGTTGCTCGGGCTCGTGTGGAGCCCGTGCGTTGGGCCGACACTCGGGGCGGCTTCACTGCTCGCGGCGCAGGGAAAAGACCTGTGGCATGTTGCAGGTGCGATGACGGCATTCGGGATCGGTGCAGCACTTCCGCTGCTGGCTCTCGGCTTGCTTTCGCGGGAAGCGATGATGTCCTGGCGAGGGCGGCTGATGTCGACCGGATCGACCGGAAAAATCGCGCTCGGTGCTCTGCTCATGGGGCTGGGCGTGCTGATTGCGACAGGTCTCGACAAAACCGTCGAGGCAGCGCTCGTTTCAGCATCGCCGGCGTGGCTGTCAGCGCTCACGACACAGTTCTAATGACGAAAATGCCCGCCGCGCGGATGTCTGCGCTGCGGGCATGATTCGCCAGACTGACTTCGCGATGTGCGGTTAGGTAAGCTGGCGACGTCGCTCCAGCATAGATCGGGGAATGTCCACGATCGTCATCGCCACGGGCGTGATCGCGTCAGAGTTTGCGATTGATCGCATCCGCGACAGTGTTTGCGGTATCTTTCACAGCGTCCTTGGCTTTGCCGACGGCGACCTGCGCCTCGCCCTTCAGCTTCTGCGCCTCGCCCTCGACTTGCATCTTCTCAGAGCCAACGGCCTCGCCAACGGTCTTCTTCACAGCGCCTGCTGCTTCGTTCGCGGTGCCTGTGATCTTGTCGGTTGTGCTACTCATGACATGTCTCCTCTGCATGGATTAAACTTGCGTAGTGACAACGTCGAAACCCTGCGGTGGTTCCAATCAGAGCAGGATTATCCAGCTCTACGTCTCTAAACAGGGATGTTGTCGATGAGGCGGGTTTTGCCAAGCCAGCATGCGGCGAGCAGGCGAAGGGGTGCGCCGGGCGTGGGCGGTTCCAGGGTCTCAGCATGGCGCGCCGCGACGTAGTCGACCTTGGCAAATCCGGCCGAAAGTAAGGAGCGCGATGCTGTGATCGTGGCCGCCTCGACAGGCGTGCCGGTGTGGATCGCAGCCGCGCACGTTCGCAGCGCGCGATGGAGTGCGGGCGCAATGCGCCTTTCGTCCGCCGAGAGGTAGGCATTGCGGGATGACAATGCGAGACCGTCGGCTTCACGCCGCGTCGGCGCGCCCACGATGGTGAGCGGGAGATCGAGATCGCGGACCATCTGCTTTAAGACGCACAGCTGCTGATAGTCCTTTTCGCCAAAGATCGCGACGTCGGGGGCGACCTGCGTGAACAACTTGCAGCACACCGTCGCAACGCCGCCGAAAAAATGCGGGCGAAAATCGGTTTCAAGGCCGCGTGCGGCGCCCTCGACCGCGATGTGGGTTGCAAAGCCTGCCGGATACATTTCGGCCGCCGTCGGGGCATAAATCAGGCTCGCGGGCTCAGTGGCGAGCGCTGCGCCATCGGTATCTAAGGTGCGCGGATAGCGATCAAAATCTTCGTGTGGTGCGAATTGGGCCGGATTGACGAAGATGGACACGACGACATGATCGGCCGAGGACTTGGCCAGCCGGACGAGGTCGAGATGGCCCGCGTGCAGCGCGCCCATCGTCGGGACGAGGGCGATTGTTTTGCCCCCGGCGCGCAAGTCAATGATTGCAGACTTGAGCGCTGCAACCGTTTTGACGATAGGCGGGATGCCGGGCAGCCTGGTCATGCGTGGACTTTGCTCATCTCAATCTGCTGGCCTCAGCCAGCCAGCGCCGCCTTGTGGGCGACCTTGAGATCGAAGGCCGCAGCCAGCAAGGCCTTGGTGTACTCAGCTTGCGGCCGTTCGAAGATTTCAACGGCTGGACCTTCTTCTACGACCTTGCCGTTGCGCATCACCAACACGTAATTGCACAGCGCGCGCACGACTTTCAGATCGTGGCTGATGAACAGATAGGCGAGACGACGCTTCATCTGGAGGTCGCGCAACAAATCGACGATCTGCGCCTGCACGCTCATGTCGAGCGCGCTCGTGGGCTCATCCAGCATCACGAACTTTGGCTCGAGCACCATGGCACGTGCGATCGCAATACGCTGGCGTTGGCCGCCTGAAAATTCGTGGGGATAGCGGTTCTGCATCGCAGGATCGAGGCCGACTTCGGCCAGCGCGCGGCCGACGCGGTTTTGACGCTCCGCCTGGTCGAGGTCGGGGTTTTGGATGATCAGGCCTTCCTCGATGATCTGGCTCACCGACAGGCGCGGAGAAAGCGAACCATACGGGTCTTGGAACACAACCTGCATCTCGCGACGCAACGGGCGCATCGTGGAACTGTCGAACGCATCGATGCGCGTGCCGGCGTACGCGATGGGGCCGGTCGATGAGATCAGCCGCAGCAGGGCGAGGCCGAGCGTCGTTTTGCCCGATCCAGATTCGCCCACGATGCCGATCGTCTCGCCGGCTCTGAGCTTCAACGACAGGCCGTCGACAGCCTTCACATGATCGACTGTCTTGCGCAGCAGGCCCTTTTTGATCGGGAACCAGACCTTGATATCGGTTGTCTCTAACACGACCGGCGCGGAGAGGTCGGTGACCGGCGCCACACCCTTGGGCTCGGCGTTGATCAGGTGTCGCGTGTACGCGTTTTGCGGGTTTGCAAACACGGCTTCCGTCGCCCCGTCTTCGACGATCTCACCGTCTTTCATCACATAAACCCGGTCGGCCATACGCCGCACGATGCCCAGATCGTGGGTGATGAGTAGCAGCGCCATGCCCATCTCGCGCTGCAGGTCGCAGAGCAGGTCGAGAATTTGCGCTTGGATTGTCACGTCAAGCGCGGTCGTTGGCTCATCGGCAACGAGCAGATCGGGCTCGTTGGCGAGAGCCATCGCGATCATCACGCGTTGACGCTGGCCGCCCGACATTTCGTGCGGAAAGGCAGCCAGACGCTTTTCGGGTTCGCGGATGCCGACCTTAGCTAGCAATTCGAGCACGCGGGTGCGGGCCGCTGCCGCATCAAGGCCGCGGTGGATTTTCAACACTTCGCCGACCTGCGCCTCGATGGTCTGGAGCGGATTGAGCGACGTCATCGGTTCTTGGAAGATGATCGAGATGCGGCGGCCACGGATCGAGCGCATGTCGACTTCGGGCAGCGCGAGCAGATTCTTGCCATCGAACACAACTTCGCCAGCCAGCGAGGCCGACGACGGCAAAAGCCGCAGGACCGAGAGCGCGGCTGTCGTCTTGCCAGAACCAGACTCGCCCACGAGCGCCACCGTCTCCCCGCGCTCAAGCCTGAACGAGACGCCTTTCACGGCAAGGGTCGACGTCTTGCCGGATTGGAAGGCGACCGCCAGCGCGCGGACGTCGAGAAGTG
>JBBRKD010000101.1:0-6350 GCA_038218255.1 Hyphomicrobiales bacterium
CGGCGTGGCATTCCTGCTGAAGAAGAACAAGGTCGAGGCCCACCACGGTACCGGGCGGATCGCGGGCGCGGGCCGCGTCGAGGTCACAAAGGCTGATGGCACCACATCGATGCTCGACACCAAGGCGATCGTGATCGCGACTGGTTCCGACGTCGCGCGCCTTCCTGGCGTTGAGGTCGACGAGAAGATGGTCGTCTCTTCCACCGGCGCGCTCGATCTCCCGGTGGTGCCGGGCAAGCTGCTCGTCGTTGGTGCCGGCGTCATCGGGCTCGAACTTGGCTCGGTTTGGCGGCGGCTTGGCTCCGACGTCACAGTGATCGAGTATCTCGATCGCATTCTCCCGGGCATGGACAATGACGTTGCGACCTCGTTCCAGAAAATTCTGACCAAGCAAGGCATGACGTTCCGCCTCGGCTCGAAGGTCACCAAAGTGGCCAAGGATTCGAGCGGCTGCGTCGTCACCATCGAACCGGCGGCGGGAGGGGCATCGGAAGACGTGTTCGCCGACGTTGTTCTCGTCTGTATTGGCCGTACGCCCTATACCGATGGTCTCGGCCTGACCGAAGCTGGCGTTGCGCTCGACAATCGCAAGCGCATCGTCGTCGATCATCACTTTCAGACCAACGTTCCCGGCATTTACGCGATCGGAGACGTGATCGCTGGGCCGATGCTCGCCCACAAGGCCGAAGACGAGGGCGTGGCGGTGGCTGAAATCCTCAGCGGGCAAGCCGGTCATGTGAATTACGCTGTCATCCCCAAGGTGATCTCCACCGCGCCCGAAGTTGCGACAGTCGGCAAGACAGAAGAAGAGCTGAAAGCGGCCGGTATCGCCTACACGTCGGGCAAGTTCCCGTTCCTTGCCAACGGCCGCGCCAAGGTTAACCGCACCACAGATGGCTTCGTCAAAGTGCTGGCGGATGCTGCGACCGACCGCGTACTCGGCGTCCATATTATCGGGCCGCATGCTGGCGAAATGATCGGGGAAGCCGGCGTGCTCATGGAGTTCGGCGGGTCGGCCGAAGACCTCGCGCGCACCTGTCATGCGCATCCGACACTGACGGAAGCCGTTAAGGAAGCCGCCATGGCGGTGGCAAAACGCGCCGTCCACATGTGATCAGGCGCTATGGGACGGCTGTCAACCGTGCCATAATCGGGAAAGCTGATCAGGTGCGGAACGGCACGTGTCACGTCCGGTTCAATAGCGAGTTTGTTCCATGCGAATTGCGCTCATCCATGCCCTGAAGCATTCCCCGCCGCCCATCGAGGCGGCCTTCCGCGAGCTGTGGCCCGAGCCGACGCTGATGAACTTGCTCGACGACAGTTTGTCGGCCGATCTCGTCCGCGCCGGTCGGCTCACGCCACAGATGACCGACCGATTTCTTGCGTTAGCGCGCTATGCCAAGAACACAGGCGCGGACGCGATTTTGTTTACCTGCTCGGCCTTCGGCCCGTGCATCGACGCGGTTGTGCGCGACCTCGCCCCATTGCCCGTCTTGAAGCCGAACGAAGCGATGATCGAGGATGCGGTGGCGCGTGGTGGCCGCATCGGGCTCCTTGCCACCTTCCCCGGAACGCTCGCCAGCATGCCGGCCGAGTTTCCCTCCAGCGTTACGATTGTGCCGCAACTCGCCGAGGGAGCGCTGGCTGCTCTCGACCGGGGCGACAGCGAAGGCCACGATGGACGTGCGGCGCGTGCGGCGCTGGCGCTTGCCGATTGCGATTGCATCGCGCTTGCCCAATTCAGCTTGGCGCGTGCCGCGCCCCGCGTCGCGATCGCCACTGACAAACCCGTTCTCACCACGCCGCACAGCGCGGTGCGCAAACTCAAGCGGTTGCTGATGCCGGAGCTCGCGCTGGCCGACGCCGCGTCAGCTTAAGCGTGAGAGCGCGCGCGCGTCTCTATTGGGTCGGGAGCAATGCCTTGATCTGCGCGGTTGCTGCGCCAATGCGCATGTCCAGCAGGCTCGCGCCCCGGTCAGCCGTCGCCGTTGTCGGATCGCCGGAAACGCCCGTCGGCTCAAGACTCAAGCGGCGATAGCGACCAAGGTCCACGCCTTTGGCGTTTACCGACAGAAGTTCGCTGGTGTCGATCACGCCCGCATGCAGCCCGATTGCACTCAGCGTTTGGCCTTCGGCCAGCAGGCGGGTGATCTGGGCCTTATCGTCGTAGTAGGAGTCGATATGTGCGACGCGCACACCATCTTTCGCCCAGGCTGCGTTCAGCCGGTCGGCGACCGCCTTTTGGACGGCTTGGCTTGCGCCATGATCGCCGATGAACACAATCGTCTTGAACCCGCCAGCTTTCAAGCTGCGCGCGACGCCGTCCAGCAGGGCGTCGAACACGGGCTCGGGAACGCCGATCGTGCCTGGAAATCGCAGGTGGCCGGTTGGCGGGTCGTAGTCACCCTGGGGCACGAAGCTCACGACCGGAGCGACCAACGTCTGCCCGACCGATTTTGCGATTCTGCGAGCCGCTTCGCGCACGATGTCATCGTGCTTGCCTAGGATCATATGCGGGCCGTTCTGCTCGATGCCGCCCGTTGGCACGATCACGGTCGTGTGCCCGCTTGTCACTGCCGTGCGCACCTCGACCCACGTCATGTCGCGCAGTTCGACGCCGGTGGGCAGCGGCGCCGTCAATGGCCCGGTTGCGAGCGTCAGCGGAAGTAGCGCTGCAAAGCCCAAACAAAGCGCGATTTTGAGCTTTGGTCGCGCCATCACGTCGACGCTGTCACTGTTTGCGATGCCGGGCTTTGAGACGCGCCCATTTGAGCTGCCACCGTTTGAGATACCCCTGGCTGGTTCTCGGCTTTGAAGGGATAGGCGAGCTGCGCGAAATAGCCTTCGGGGAAGTTGCGATCGTCGACGCCAAACGTCTGCGGCAAGCGACCTTCTGGCATGTAGAATGTGCCGAACATGTAGTCCCAGAAGGCAAACGTCGGGGCGAAGTTCGAGCTGCCGCCTTCATCGACTGGGCCATGGTGCCAGCGGTGGAACACCGGCGTTGCGATCACATACTTCAAAGGCCCGAGCGTCCAGTTCAAGTTGGAATGGACCCAGGCTGCGCTCAAGATGTCGAAGGGCAGGAAGAACAACATCACGTCAGGTGCAATGCCGAGCGTCATCATGATCGCCGCCACCAGCGCTGGCTGCAGCATGATGTTCACGGGATGAAAGCGGTAGGTCGTCGTCCAATCCACTTCGGTCGCCGAGTGGTGGATCGCGTGGAACCGCCACATGTGAACGTTATGGAAGCCGCGGTGAATCCAGTACAGCAGGAAGTCCGCACCGATGACATAGATCACGGCCTGGGCCCAGAACGACAGTCCGCTGAGAGGCCCTTGTCCGTGCTTGAAATAGGCGGTGATTTCTTCCGATGTCATGATGCCAAACATCGCCATCATGATCACCGCGAGCGCCGGGATCCGGAAGTAAGGCGCGATCACCGTGTGGATCAAACCGTAGGTGAGGTCTGTTTTCAGGCCGGGGTTTTTCCACCAGACTTTGCCGGGGCTCGATGTGTGGCTTTCAAAGACCGTGATGAGGGTAAAGATCGCAGCCAGACCCAGCACGATCGGGAGCTGGTGGACAAAGAGATCGGCGAGTTTGGCCCCGATCGCCGTCAGGAAATCCATCGACATGGCTTTTGGCGCTCCAAATATTCAGCGCGCAACGTTAGCCACACAGTCGTTAACGATTCGTAGACGCCTGGCTCACCGGCTCATGTTGTAGGCGGCCAAGGCTGCCATGTTCATCAGGTCGGTGTCTTTTGCTCCCAACTGGCAGATCTGCACGGAATGCTGAAGGCCAACGAGAATTGGGCCGATCACGGTCGCGCCGGTCCCGAGTTCTTTCAGCATCTTGGTCGAGATCGAGGCTGCGTGGAACGCTGGCATTACCAAAACGTTGGCTGGCCCGCTCAGGCGACAGAATGGATACAGCGCCATCATATCGCGATTGAGCGCCACGTCGGCTGCCATGTCGCCGTCATACTCGAAATCGACGCCGCGCTCGTCCAACAACCGCACGGCCTCGCGCACCTGTTCGGACCGTTCGCCGCGCGGCTGGCCGAACGTCGAGTACGTCAGCAATGCCACACGGGGTTCGATGCCGAGCTTGCGGGCTGCGTGCGCCGCCTCCGTCGCGATCCCGGCCAGCTCTTGTGCAGTTGGCACGTCGTGGACGCTGGTATCGGCGATCAGCACCGCGCGACCACCCGTCAGCGCGAGCGACACACCGATCACCGTATGGCCGGGCTTGTGGTCGATGACCCTCAAGATATCCTTGTAGACACTGGTCCAGTTGCGGGTTGCGCCCGAAATCATCCCGTCGGCATGGCCATGAACCACCATTAAAGCTGCGAAGATGTTGCGCTCGTTCGTCACCAGCCGCCAACAATCCCGCCGCAGGTATCCCCGCCGCTGCAGACGTGCGTACAGGTAATCGGTGAACTCTTCGATGTGGGGCGAGGACCGCGTATCTAACAAGTCGTACTCAGGGCGCAGCGCCACGCCGAGGGTCGCAAACGTCTGGCGTACTTTTTCTTGCGTGCCGACGAGCATCGGCTGCCCGAAACCTTGCGCGAAATACGTGTGCGCCGCGCGGACGACGGCTGGGTCCTCGCCTTCGGCAAAGATCATCCGCTTGGGTTGGGCGCGCACTTTTTCAAACGTCGATTGCAGCCAGCCGGCCACCGGATCGAGCCTGCCTTTGAGGCGGGCAACATACCCGTTCATGTCCACGATCGGCTTGCGGGCGACACCTGAATCCATCGCCGCGCGGGCGACCGCTGGCGGAATGTGGGTCATGAGCCTTGGATCAAACGGCGCTGGGATGATATAGCCCGGACCGAATGTTGGACGCCTGCCGTGGAAGGCTGCCGCCACCTGATCTGGCACTTCCTGGCGGGCGAGATCGGCGAGCGCTTCGGCGGCTGCGATCTTCATGGCCTCGTTGATGGTCGAGGCCTGCACGTCGAGCGCCCCGCGAAAGATGAACGGGAAACACAGCACGTTGTTGATCTGGTTTGGATAATCCGACCGGCCTGTCGCCATGATCGCGTCGTCGCGCACGCTTGCGACCTCTTCTGGCGTGATCTCGGGATCGGGGTTTGCCATTGCGAAGATCAGCGGCTTGGCCGCCATGCTTGCAACCATCTCCTTGGACACGACGCCAGCTGCCGACAGGCCGAGGAAGATATCGGCTCCGACCATGATCTCGGCCAATGTGCGGGCCTTGGTTTTCCTGGCGTAGGGTTCTTTCCACGGGTCCATCAGCTCGTTGCGGCCCTTGAACACCACGCCCTTGATGTCGGCGATCGTGATGTTGTCCCGCTTCTTGCCGATGGAGACCAGCAGGTTGAGGCAGGCGAGTGCTGCAGCGCCGGCCCCGCAGCACACGAGGCGCACCTCGGCGATGTCCTTGCCCACGACCCTCAAGCCGTTCAACATGCCAGCGGCCACCACGATGGCCGTGCCGTGCTGGTCGTCGTGGAACACGGGGATGTCGAGCAGCTCTTTCAGCCGGTCTTCGATGATGAAGCAGTCCGGCGACTTGATATCTTCCAGGTTGATCCCGCCGAACGAAGGGCCGAGATAGCGCACACAGTTGATAAATGCGTCGGGGTCTTCGGTTGAGACCAGCACGTCGATACCGTCGATGTCGGCGAAGCGCTTGAACAGCGCGCCCTTGCCCTCCATCACCGGCTTTGATGCCAGCGCGCCGAGATTGCCGAGGCCAAGGATGGCCGTCCCGTTTGAGATCACGGCGACGAGATTGCCCTTGTTGGTATAGTCGTACGCGGTCGCTGGATTTTCTGCGATCGCCTTCACCGGCTCGGCGACGCCTGGCGAATAGGCGAGCGATAGATCGCGCTGGGTGGCCAGTGGTTTCGTCGTTGTGATTTCGAGCTTGCCGGGTTTGCCCTGGGAGTGAAACTGTAACGCTTGCTGCGCCGTGAAGCGTGCTTCGGCAAACTTCGACTGCTTATCTTTCGCCACTGTGTCCCGGCCTGTTGCTCAAAAAATGAGCCTGGACGATAGGCGGATGGCCGATGGCGCACAACCGCCGATGGCGGATCGCCGGGTACATTTTCGCCGATTAGGCGAGGCTCGCTCGTACCGTTTCAAAGCGCGCCTGCTCGGCGGCATTCAGCGCGCGGAACCGCCCCGCCAGAATGCGGTTTCCGCCCCCGATCGCGAGCGAGGGCACTGTCACCACCGTCCGGCCGACTTGTTGGGCAAGCCCGCCGAGCACCAAGCGCGCATCGCGCGCAGCGCGGCCCTCCCGCCAGATCGCTCGCGCGAAGTGCCAGCGACCGAGCACGACGGAGCGCATTGTCGGTACGTCTT